>CAMNGG010000405.1 GCA_946537975.1 uncultured Treponema sp.
GCCAGAGGAAAGCGAACCTTCTCCAAAGTTTCTGAAGAAACACGATATAAAAAATAAGTCTGATCTTTTGAAATATCTGTAGCGGTAGAAATCATACAAGGTCTGGCATCACTGCCGAAAAGCCCCTGATCCGGTCGAACAATTTTTGCATAATGACCGGTACAAAAATAATCATACTTTATTCCAAGCTTTTCAATTCCCGCAAGAAGAGCGCCAAACTTAATAAGCATGTTACAACGAATGCAAGGATTTGGCGTACGACCGCTGCGATATTCCGATTTGAAATATTCTAGAATCTCCCGCTTATAGGTTTCCTTTACATCAATAATATGATATTCAATTCCATGAGCCTGGCAAAAACGCTTGCATTCTTCAATGTTTTCTTCCTCTCCGGGACCAAAGCAGGCTTCACGGGTTTTCGTTCCGGTATTGATTTCCGGCAGACTTCCATCCCAAAGAGACATAGTTGCTCCAATTACCTTACAGCCTTTTTGTAAAAGTAAAAGAGCCGTCAGTGTAGAATCAACTCCACCCGACATTCCTACAACTACTGTATCTCCCGCCTTAGGCATTTCCTGCATTTCGTAATTCATAAAAAACCTACATAAAATCATACGGTGGTTGAGTATGCGAAAGCCGTATCGAAACCACCTGTTTATTAAACTCTTTTCCCTACTATATCACAAGGTTATTTATTAGAAAAGTAAATTTAAAAATATCTTTTTTTAAAAAAATGGGTTAAAATGTATGTATAAAATTGTTTTTTAAAAGAGGGAAAAAATATGGCAATGAGACTTGTTACACGCTCTGACTTTGATGGCCTTGCTTGCGGTGCTTTGTTACTGGAGGCCGGAATTATTGACCACTGGAAATTCGCACATCCAAAGGATTTGCAGGACGGACTTATCCCAATCGACAGCAATGACTGTCTTGCAAACGTTCCATTTGTTGAAGGCTGTGGTCTCTGGTTTGATCATCATTCAAGCGAATTTGAGAGAAATCAGCTTGAAGGAAAATATAAAGGAGAAAGTAGAATTACTCCTTCCTGCGCAAGAATTATTTATGAATACTATGGCGGAAAAGAAAAGTTCCCTAACTTTGATGATATCATGGTTGCCGTAGATAAAGTCGATTCAGGAAATCTTACAATCGATGAAATCCAGAATCCAAAAGGCTGGATTCTTGTAGGCTTCCTTATGGATCCAAGAACCGGACTTGGACGCTGGCGTGAATTCACAGTTTCTAATTATCAGCTGATGGAAAAACTGATGGTTGCCTGCCGCGATAAATCAACTGAAGAAATTCTTTCAATGCCTGATGTGAAAGAGCGTATCGAAGTTTACAACGAACAGACAGAAAAATTTAAGGAAATGGTAAAAGCTCATACCTCTGTTGAAGGAAATCTTATTATTTCTGATTTGCGCGGAGTAGATCCGATTTATACCGGAAACCGCTTTATGATTTACTCTATGTATCCTGAACAGAATATTTCTGCCTGGATTGTAAGCGGTCGCGGCGGACAGGGCTGTTCAGCTGCCGTTGGTTACAGCATCCTGAACAAAACCAGTAAAATAAATGTCGGAAGCCTGATGCTTAAATATGGTGGCGGTGGACATGAAAAGGTAGGAACATGTCAGTTCACAAACGAAAACATGGAAAGCGACCTGCCAAAGATGCTCGCTGAACTAAAGGCTATGGCAAACGCTTAGAACAGTACAGAATTTGGCAAAAGCTTAATAATATGATAAACTGAAAACGGTGGTTGAGGCTCTCGAAACCACCGTTTTTCTTTTATGGGTGGGAACATGAAAAATAAAGTCTTTCTCGAAGGCATGCGCGATGGCCTTCCAATTGGTCTTGGATATTTCGCAGTTGCTTTTTCTCTTGGAATCGTAGCCCGAAATGCAGGTCTTACCCCTCTTCAGGGTTTTATTGCAAGTTTTTTCTGTGTAGCTTCTGCAGGCGAATACGCACTCTTTACTTCGATTCAGGCAGCGGCAAGCTTTCTGGAAATTGCCCTGATTACACTTGTAGTAAATGCCCGCTACCTTCTTATGAGTACCGCACTTACACAACGTTTTGACCCGAAAACCCCTTTGATTCACCGCTTTTTTATTGGTTTTGGTGTAACTGATGAAATCTTTGGAATTACAATTGCCCGTCCCGGCTACATCAACCCTGTATATAATTACGGAGCTTTATTAGTAGCTATTCCACTCTGGAGCATTGGAACTTCACTTGGTATTATTGCAGGAAACTTTTTACCACCCCGTATAGTGAGTGCACTTTCAGTTGCTCTTTATGGAATGTTTCTTGCAATCATTGTTCCACCTGCAAAAAAGAATCTTGTTATTATGATTTCTGTACTTATCAGT
The DNA here is from genome assembly GCA_946537975.1 of uncultured Treponema sp. Classification (GTDB taxonomy): domain Bacteria; phylum Spirochaetota; class Spirochaetia; order Treponematales; family Treponemataceae; genus Treponema_D. The sequence goes on from CAMNGG010000405.1 coordinate 2,376, forward strand.
TTTGTCGCAAGTTATGCTTGTACCAAACTACCGTTAGTTAGTCAACTTTCTGGTGGAACACGTACAATTATTCTTACAATTGTAATTTCAAGTATTGTTGCTTTAATTAAGCCGATTCCGGAGGATGAATAATGACTGCCTATACTTATGCTTCAATCTTCACAGCTTTTTTTGTTTCTTATCTGATTCGAGTTCTTCCTCTTACATTGATTCGTAAGCCTATCAAAAACCGTTTCATAAAATCATTTTTATATTATGTACCCTATATTACACTTGCGGTAATGACCTTCCCGGCAATTATAGAAGCAACCCAATCCCCGATAGCCGGAATAATTGCTCTTGTTATTGGAATCGCACTTTCCTACTTTGGCCTGGGACTTTTCCCTGTAGCCTGCGCCTGTTGTGCAGTAGTATTTATTGCAGAGTGGTTTTTATAATGTTTGACTATTTATTCTTCGACCTGGACGGCACTCTCACAGACCCGGCCCGAGGTATCACTAATTCCTTCATTCATGCACTGAAATATTTTGGAATTGAAATCCCATCCTACGAAACTCTTTGCACCTTTATCGGCCCGCCACTACCTGATACTTTTAAGACTCAGTTTGGCTTTGATGATGAAAAAGCAGCAGAAGGTGTAAAAAAATACAGAGAATATTTTGCTACAAAAGGCCTGCTCGAAAATTCAGTTTACCCTGGAAT
>CAMNGG010000406.1 GCA_946537975.1 uncultured Treponema sp.
AGAAGAACTTGAGTATCTTAAGCTTGCCGCAGCAGGAAATCTTGCTGCCCGCAATAAACTTATTGTCGCAAACATTCCTTTTATCATCAAGTTTGCAAGATCTTTTCCGGGGTATCATAAAGAAATTGAAAATGATTTAATAACAGCGGGTTCTCTTGGCTTAATGAGAGCCATAGAGAAATATGATTTTACAATGGGCACCAGGTTTCTTACCATCGGTAAATTCTACATCAACTCCTTCATGCAAAAATCAGTAGGGAGCCGCAGAAAAAAAATCCCTTTACTTTCACTAGATGCCACCTATAATTCTGATGGTGACCAGGACTCTTTCGCAGCAAATCGAACAAAATGCTCTAAAACATCTTCGTCAAAATCAAAATATTCAACAGATTGCAAGCTAATTAATTAATAAAGCAGGCCAAATACGACCTGCCATCAAATTATACAAATCTTATATTCATACATATATTACATCGGAGGTTTTAATGAACAAAAATTACATGCGTGACCTGATGCTTACAGGCTTTGAATTAAGCAGAATTTCGGGTGTACCAATGCTTTATCTTGGAAACCCTGGTATGGGTAAGACCACAATCGTTAATTTGTGGGCAAAGCATAATGGCTATCACGTAGAAAGCCTTATTGGTAGTGCCTTCGACCGCAGCGAAATTCTTGGTTATATGGTAAATGACGGTGCGGGTTGTGAATATCTTCGTACAAAGGCACCGGAATGGTTTCATACAATCACCGAGCTTGAAAAAAACGGCATCCCATCAGTTCTTTTTATTGATGAAATTGCGGGAGCTCCAAAGGATGTTCAGGCCAGCCTCTACCGCCTTATTTTTGAACGTACAATCGGCAATGGTCAGAAGTTGCCAGAATCAACAATTATCGCAAGTGCCAGCAACTACAAGGATAATCTTCCTTCAATGTGCGATATTACAGCACCGAATCTTAACCGCTTTTGCCTTATAAACTTCGGTCCTCAGTCCTTTGAAGGCCTTTATACAGAATTCCTTCAGAAAGCTGATGCTATAGAAAAGTTTTTACCGGATTTCGATCATCGCGAGCTTTCAGAAGAAATCAAGGAAAAAGCCTCTCTTGCAGTCCGCGGGATTTTTGAAAAGCTTAATTCAACCTACTACGCAAAAGACAGCTCAAAAAGCCAGTTAAATTTTGCAAATAAGCGGCTGAACAATGTTTTTACCGGTGAATATTCCAAAAACGGTGAGGTTTATAATTTTATTTCGGGCAGAACCATCGGTTATTTCTGGGACATTTTCTGCGCTATGTACTCAATCGGATTAAGTAATGCAGAATATATCGGAAAATTTATTGATGGACTGATTGGGCTTGGCTTTAATTCTTTTTCTGATATCCAGGAGCTCAATGCTTACAGAAAGTTTATCCGGGAGCTTACAAAAGACGCTTTGAATGAGCTTTGGGGCAAGAAAAAGAAGCAGAAAACTTTCTCTTACAATTCCAAGCTCAGCCTTGCAGAAAATATAGACGCCCTTATTACCCTTCAGGATAAGCTTGAATCAGAAGAGGCTGAAGAAGCCTGCATGCAAATCGTTTCTGAAATTGAGGCAGAATTCAAAACAGATACCGACAGCATATCAAAGCTTCTTTTTATCAATAAAAAATCTAAAGCAGAGCTTATAAAGCTTCGCAAGGATTATTACGCAATAGAAATCTTTTATTTAATTGCATCAGAGGCTCTTTCGGCTTCAAAAAAGAACTCAACTTTATCAAAGCTGAATGAAATCATAACTACTTACAAATTTTACATGAACACATGTATTCAAACGGAGGCAGCATAATGATTAAAAACGACATGGAAGAAATCGTTCTTGCAAAAATCAAAGATACTTCAAGATTTGCCAAAAGAGAAAAAAACTCAGGCAAATTCAAGGATTATTACAAGCTTGGAATCAGGGGGAATTTTTTATTTCTTCTCGAAGAGGAAAATTCCCGCTCTCTTGATTCTCTGAAAACTGTCCCTTATTCAGATGTTTCCGGGATTTATTGCCTTGAAAACGGGGACGTAAAAAATGTACCGGCAGATGCATTTTTCAAAATCTATTCTGCTTATCTGAATTCAGATAAAAGAAGTTTAAATAGGGGGTAAAAAGACTTATGCAACACGAATACAGACATTTTGAGGAGCTGAAAAAGAAAATGCGCCTTGTGGTTTGTACTCATAACAAGATTTCAAAGCATGATTTATCAAACGAGGCGCTTGCATACGTAAAGCGGGATGAAAACGCAGGTGCCTGTTACAAAATTTACACCTCTGAGTTTTGCAGCGGTCATTCCTTTTTTATGCATGAAATCGGCCATATTCTTTTACACCATCTTTCTTTTGAAGATATTAATAACGAACAGATTTACGACAAACTGATGGGAGCCTGGAAGAGCTTTTCAAAATATATTTCCTTTACGCAAAAGGACGAAGACAGGACAATGTTTAGTTTAATCGTTCTTTTGAAAAATTACGCTATGGATATGGAGGTAAACAGCAAGGTTTTCGATAAGGATGAAGAGGAGTTCCTTATTGAAGATATGAATCAGGCGGAATACAAAAGGCTTTCATACATTTCAGAAAATCGTCTTGCAGGACATGCGGATGCATATAGAAGACTTTGCCGATATGCTTACGCAAAGCGGGACAATCCAAAGGTGACAATTGTAACTCCTGTTTTTGCAGAAAATTATGGATTTTCCCGAGGACTTTCCTGGCAGCAGTATATAGATTTAATCATTTTAGCTCCGGATCTGGTTATGCCTAAAATCTGTGAAAAGCTGCGTAATGAAGAAGGTAAATTTATAGAAAAAACAAGCAAGATTCCGGCAGAGGTAATAAAAAAAGCGGCTGAAAATCAGGATATGTTCATTGCCGAGGCTTTGAGCTCTGGTGACGGAAAGAGTTCGAAAGAAGGCTATGGAAAAACAAGATGCTTTACAATTCGTAAGCTTGGTCCTGATGTCCGCACTTTTATCACAGAACGCGCAATTGATAAATTTGAGGATAGCAGAACTGATTATCTCTATCTTGCAAACAGGGGTAAAACAGACAATATTCTGCGGGGGAAATCAATCGAGCATAGTGATTACACTCAGGGAAACGTTTACATCATAGTTGACACAAGCGGTTCTGTAAGAAGAGAACGCCTTGCCCAGCTTCTGGATCTATTTTCTGAAATTAAAAACCTTGTTGGTCAGCAAAGTAAAGTGATTTTCTGGGATTCAGATCTGCAGAAAATCGATTCTCTTAGTCAGGGCATAAGTGAAATCCCATGCGGCTGCGGCACCGAAATTGCCCCCGCAATCAGATACACCGCCAGCCGCTTTTGCAGCGAAAATGATAAGATTTTTATCATTAGTGACTATTATGACTTTCTTGAAAACTGGCTGGCTGAAATAAGAAAGCTCCGCTGTTCCTGCTACGGAATCTGCTGGACAAATAATAGGAAAAAAGTGACCTGTCTGGATGATGAAGCTTTTAACAAATTTTGCCGTGAAGTGGAAACCTTGTTCGTGGAGTTGTAAGGAATTTTTACGATTGGCCGGAGAATAAGAAGTTTTTCCCTTAACTTGGGAATAGCAAAGATTTACAATTATATTAATTATGGAGGAAATTATATGAACTTTATCACTTGTTTTACCGGTCACAGACCAGAAGCTTTTCCCTGGGAAACTGACAAAGCCGACCCGAGATGCCAGGTACTTTTCCGCCGCCTTGAAGATGCCATCGACGATTTAATTTCAAAAGGCTGCAATCATTTCATCGCCGGCAAC
>CAMNGG010000407.1 GCA_946537975.1 uncultured Treponema sp.
ATGATTTTGATGATAAGAAGTTCAAGAATCATAAGAATGATTGCAATTACAAAACCGCCAGCCAGAGAAATCTTCTGCAGCTGAGCAGAAATCTGGTGCATTTCAGCAGTTTCTACAGAAGCAACAACTGTCCATTCCTTGTTGGCAAGGGTAAAGGTCTTTGTGTAAATCTGCAGGTGATCTGTATTTTCTTCCGCAAGAATATCATCACCGGCGCGAACTGCACCTGTATCATCATAAACAGAAATACGTCCTGTTTCATAGAAGCTTTTACCAAGCTTATTGATTGGCTCGAGTTCCAGGAAGCCTACACAACCTCCGGAAACCTTCTGACCGGTTCTTTCATCAGTAAATTCTGATTTAACAAAGAGAGGCATTGTAAAACCACCGGCAGCTGCTACACGAGGAGATTCCAGCCATACCGAAACATTACTCTTTTTGTGATTTACGTAATATTCCTTCTGCAAAATACCCGCAACAGAAGAACCACCCTTCGTATTGAAGGTTTCCGGTCCACCGTCTTTTGCGTCGGTATTTGTATCCCAGAAAATCATTACATATTCAAAGCCTTCTGGTTTTACCATGTGCTGAATTCTGTTTTTAATGTGATTCGGGCTATCAACAGGGTCTACTACAGCACGCTGGAATACGTTCATAACTGTAACCTGATTATCAAACCACATCTGAACGTTATCTATGGCAGAATCAAGAAAGTTGTCTACAGATTCATCATAAATACTTCTGATTGGACTTTTGATATTTCTTGACATAAATACAAGAAATACAGAAATAAAGGCAAAGATTTCAAGAAAGGCAATTACACCATACTTAAAAAGCAGTGATTCCTTGCGCTGTTTCTTTTCTTTCTTTTCAGTTGTGTTTTCTTCTATAATTTGTTCTTCCATAAGCCTGCCTCACAAAAATATATAAAGTTGCGTTATTTAAGTATAAATCATTATCGGCATAAGTCAAATTTTTAAGTAACTTTCCTTATATTCCAGTATTTTTTCGGAGATTAACGGGTCACAGGAGCTTACTGGGCACGAGGCTTGTGACAGTTTGAGCAGCCGACTACGTGAACATGTTTTTTTCCCATGGCTTTATTAAAAAGACGGGCAGTAAGGCTTTGTTCCGGGCCTACTTCTTTGTGACATACGGGGCAAATGCGTTTTAAGCCGGGTTCGCAGCGGGGATAACAGTGTGGACAACCCATAACTATCATCAGCTGGTCAGGAACGTTCATTGGCCGGTAAACTTTTGAGATAATATTTTCACCTACAAAGAGATTTGAGTCACAAAGAGGGCATTTTACCGGTTGAAGCGTCTTCTGGCGGGTGCTTTTCTGATTTTTCTTATTAGAATATTTGATGTACCAGGCAATCAGCGCAATTATTACACAGACAGCCGCGCCCATTAATAAGTAATCCATAGATAAATTATACCACAAAAAAATCAAAAAAAATTTTAATTTTTTCCTAAACTTTTTTTTTGCTAACCCGACAATCAAGTATAAGGGTGGTGGAAACCCGTGAGATAAACCACGTTGTGGTTTGAAACCCACCAATGTGTTTTATCTTATAACCAAAACTATAAGGAGATTATTATGGTTATTAATCACAATATGAGTGCTATGTTCGCTCAGCGTTCCCAGGGAATTCAGGATCTTAACCAGCAGAAGAGCATGGAAAAACTTTCTTCTGGTATGAGAATCAACCGTGCCGGTGACGACGCTTCTGGACTTGCAGTTTCTGAGAAAATGCGTGCTCAGATCCGCGGTTTGAACCAGGCTTCAACAAACGCTCAGAATGGTATTTCTTTCATTCAGACAACTGAAGGATACCTCCAGGAAACAACAGACATCGTTCAGCGTATCCGCGAACTTGCTGTTCAGTCTTCAAACGGTATCTATTCTTCTGAAGACCGCATGCAGATCCAGGTAGAAGTTTCTTCTTTGATCGCAGAGGTTGACCGCATCGCTTCTTGTGCTCAGTTCAACGGTATGAACATGCTTACAGGTCGCTTTGCTCGTCCTACAGGTGAAAATGTTGTTACAGGTTCTATGTGGTTCCATATTGGTGCTAACATGGATCAGAGAACACAGGTATACATTGGAACAATGTCTGCTATGGCTCTTGGTCTCCGCAACGTTGGTGATGAATCAATCATGTCTCTCGCAACTCCAGATGAAGCTAACCGCGCAATCGGAACTTTGGACGAAGCTTTGATGAAGATCAACAAGCAGCGTGCTGACCTCGGTGCTTACCAGAACCGCCTTGAAAAGACAGTTACAGGTCTTGATATTGGTGCTGAGAACCTCCAGGCTTCTGAATCACGCATCCGTGATACAGACATGGCTGAAGAGATGGTTAAGTTCACAACTTCTAACGTACTCTCTCAGGCTGGTACAGCAATGCTGGCACAGGCCAACCAGTCAAGCCAGAATGTACTTTCACTCTTGCGCTAGTAAGATGATTGCATAGAGCTAAGCTGATTTGCCAGCAATTGGTCGCAACTCGAAGAGTTGCGTCCAATGCTGGCTCAGGCTTATGAGCCGATAAATAAAAACCGATGCTCGAAAGAACATCGGTTTTTTAGTTTTAAATAAGGTTAAAACAAAAATCCCCGGTCAATGCCGGGGATTTACATGTATCAATCAGAAATTAGCCGAGAGTGATAGCTCCAGCCTCGCTGATTGTTAT
>CAMNGG010000408.1 GCA_946537975.1 uncultured Treponema sp.
GCCGGGAGCCCCAAAACATGTAAAAGCACTTGAAAACTGACTTAGAATGTTTTACCATATAATATTGAGAGGAATTATATGAAAACTATTGGTATCAAACTTGCAGATGGTTCTTTTTATCCTGTTTTAGAGGATAATAAACCTTCAGAAAAAAAGCTCGAACTCACAACAGCCCATAATAACCAGACTAAGGTTATGGTAGATTTATACCGCTCTGCAACCTGTTCTATGGATGATGCCGAATATGTAGATTCCCTTCAGATTGAAAATCTTAATGCACGTCCAAACGGCGAGGCAGATATCAGTTTTACGGTTTCTCTCGACGAAGACAATAAGCTTTCTGCAAAAATTGTGGACAGCGAAACTGGTAACGAAAGTAACACAAATATAACCCTTGTTTCACGAACGCTCGAAGAACGCCTTGTTACAGACGAATATGGCATTAATGATTCTAAGGAAGATAAGAGTGGAGCTGCGGCTGTAGCGGCTGGAGCTCTGGCTGCGGGAGGTTTACTTGCTGCGGCTGCTGCTATGAGAGACAAACAGGAGGCAGAGCCTGAAGCCGAAGTTGAAGAAGAGCCTCTTGTTGATGATACCATAGACGAAGAAGTTCCTTTTGGTGATGAAACTTTCGTGGACGAACCGCTTGCAGAAGAAGAAACGGTCGAAGAACCTGTAATTGAAGATGAGCCTGTAATAGAAGATGAACCTGCCTTTGAAGAGGATACTTTCACTACTGAGGAAAATGCAGAAGCTTCTGCCTCAAATGATATTGCTGAAGCAAGTGACGACTTTTCAATTGATGATACAGACACAGCATTAAGCACTGATGAAACGATTGCGGATGATTTTAGTACTGATGAAATAAATACAGATGACTTTAGCACCGACGAAACAATTGCTGATGGCTTTAACACTGACGACATTATTTCAGATGAAAGCTTTGCAGATGACACTACAAATGAAAACGACACAGCCGATGAGTTTACAGTTGATGAAACAACAACAGAAGCTTCGGTCTCTGATGAAACTGTGACAGCAGAGGCAGATGACTTCAACGCTGATGAAACAATTTCTGATGAGCTTCCGGATATGGATTTTGATCTGCCGGATGAAACAAGTGATAGCGAAGAAATTGAAAATCCACAGATGCCGGATGATTTCTTTAATACGGATGATCTTGATACCCCAGACAATAACGAGGATATTATGAATGACTCAAGCTTTGATTCGAACTCTCCTGCTGACGGCGGTCTCAATTTTGATGGTCTTTACGATGAGGAGACAGAACGCGGAACTCCAGCCCAGACAGAAGAAGATGAGGTTAAGAAAAAGACAAAGGTTCCTGTAATTATCTGTATTATCTGCGCAATTATCTGTATTATTGCGACACTTTTGATTTTGTTCATTATTCCTTCAAAATATAATCTTATTACAAAAAAGCATGCTAAAGATAAGGTAGTCGCAATCGAAGAACCGGCTCCAGAACCAGTCCCAGCTCCTGTGCCTGAGCCGGAACCTGCAGTTCCGGAAGCAAAGGAAGATGAAATCATTATCATCGAAAAGGCTGAAGAAGTTGTTCCTTCTCAGCCACCTGTTGCGGAAGAAAAGCCAAAGAATATCACTTACAAAATCAAGTGGGGTGATACTCTCTGGGATATTGCCGATACTTACTACAAAAATCCATGGCGCTATAAGTACATTGCCCGCTACAACGGCATTAAAAATCCTGATTATATTATTTCTGGAACAAAAATAATTATTCCGGCTGAGTAGGAGTCAAATGCGCCCTGTTCTGCCTGCCCGCTGCCTGCCTGATTTACGCCGCCTCACAGTTTATTTTCTCGCAACTTTTTTACTGCTGAGTGCTGTGTCCTGCAAAGCGGCGCCTCAAAGCGAAGGCCAGAAAAAGTTTGGCGATGATGCCGATTATTTTATAGGTCTTCGTCTCCTGCAGGAGGGCAATGAAAACGCCGCCCGCGAAAAATTCAAATACTGTATAAAAAAAGGCAGCCGCCTTTGCGCGCAGCGAAGTGCCGAAGCTCTATGCTCCTTTGGGAATATTCAGGAAAAGAATGCGGCCGCAGAAAATCTTATAAAGCTTTTTCCGGGAGATGACACTCTCTTAATTGCGGCGCGTCAGTTTGCGGTATCCGGAGAAATAAACAAGCTGATTGATTATACCTCGGAGCTCGATTTTTCAACCGCAAAAAATGAACTTATCCGCATGCGGCTCGAGGCAATGGGACGCCGCGGAGATTCTGCCTACGAGGAAGAAGTCTACCGCTGGTTCACCGCCTGCCCGATTTCTACCGACCATTACCAGTTTTACCGCGACTTTTACCATCATCCTGATTTTGAAGGCGCCTACGAAAATCCGGAATCTGAAGAAGCTAAGAGCCTGAAATATACTCCCCAGCAGTTTGCAATTAACTACAGAATTGAATCTTATAAACGTAATTATTCCTACACAGTCCGCTGCTCATCTGCTCTTGCAGATTATTTTACGAACGGAAGTCTTACACCCCTCCCGCAGCTGGTTTCTGACTTTGGAAAAAACTATCTTTACGGCAGCATGGAGTTCGCAAAGAATGCGGCCTGGTTCAGTCAGCTTGCAAAGGAATTTCAAGATAATCCTGCTGAATATTATTTCTGGTTTTATGCCGGCCGTTATTATGAAAAGGCTGGCATGTATTTCCGCCAGAGCAGGCAGTGCTTTGAAAAGGCAATGGCTACCGCCGCCAGTCCTTCGCAAAAGGACGATGCCCTCTGGTATCTTCTCAACACTTCGCTGAATTTCTCTATGGACTCAATTATTGAATCTATAGATGAATACTCCCGGGAATGGTCTGACTGCGAATACTTTGAAGATTTTTTTGAACAGCTGGTTACGGCCCTGCTTGCCTCAGGCCGCTGGGATGAATTTGGCAGAATCTATAAAGCTATAGACGGTTATGCTTCTGACCTTACAACTGCCCAGTTTGCCTATATCTATGGAAGACTGCTCCAGGAGGGGCTCGCACGAGGAACTGATGAGGAGGCTCAAATTGCTTTTCGCCGGGCCTGCCAGGGTGGAAGTTCAGTTTATTACAAAAGCCTTGCGGCTTATAGGCTTGGGCTGGATACTGATCCGCTTGAACTCCAGAAGCTTTTTTGCCAGCCAACCAGTGCAAAATCTCCAATAGCCGTTACTGAAGATAAGGCACTTGAAACTCTTCTTACCGGTTATGCATATTTTGGTTTTCCTGAGTTAATTTATCCAGAATGGCAGAAAGTACAGGGACAGAATATCTCTGCCGAGGTAAACTTTTATCTGGCAGATTTTCTTGCAAAATGTGCCGACTCTCTGCCGGCCGGTGAAAAGCAGGAAAACGATTATTATGTTCAGTCTTTAAGAATCGCTGCCCGTGCTCAGCGTAATGCAGAGAGCAGAATTACCCGTGAGCAGCTTACTCTTGTTTATCCTTCTTATTACAGTGATTTTGTTTCTAAGTATTGCGGTGAATATAAAATCAGTCCTTCTGTTATTTATGCCCTGATTCGAAGCGAAAGCTTTTTTGATGCTGATGTTATGAGTTCTGCCGGTGCTATAGGTCTTACTCAGCTTATGGAATTTACCGGAAGTGATATTGCCCGCCGTTTTAAAATGTCCGACTACTCCCTTACCGATCCGGAAACAAATATCCGCTTTGGAAGCTGGTATCTTGCAAGTCTTATTTCGCGTTGTGAGGATTCTCCTCTGCTGGGCTTTTTCTCATACAATGCCGGAATTACCCGGGTTCGCCGCTGGCTTCAGAGCTCTCTCACAGAATTCGGCAAGAAAAGCAATATGCCGCTGGATCTCTTTCTGGAAACTGTACCTTTTGCCGAAACCCGCGAATATGGCCGCAAGCTTATTTCCGCAACAATTGTTTACGACTGGCTTGAAGAACCGGCCCGCTTTAACCAGACTGTAGAAAGCCTAATGAAATAAGTGATGGTTGAGTGTCGAGAAGCGGTGTCTGGACTAACCGGTGGTTGAGTGCCGCGAAGCGGTATATCGAAACCACATTTTCTGGTTGTCGTAAGTCTTTTTTTTTATTATCTTATATGCGTAAGGTGGTAAACATGATTGAAGATCCAAAATTGCTTGAAACTGTAAAAGAAGCACTCGAAATGTTCCGTCCTCAGCTCCAGGCAGACGGCGGAGACATGGAGTTTGTTTGCATTGATGATGATTATAAAGTTCATCTTAATTTGACCGGAGCTTGCGGCGGATGCCCTATGGCTGTAATGACTCTTAAAATGGGAATTGAACGTTATCTTATTGATGCCTGTCCTGAAATCAAAGAAGTTATACAGGACAACGCACAGAACCTCGACGAAATGGGAATGGGATTCTAATGAAAATTGAAAACGATAAGTGGGTAGAAATCCACTACACTCTTAAAAATGATGAAGGCGTTCAGCTTGATTCTTCTGTTGGAAATGAACCACTTGGTTATGTTCACGGAAGAGGCTATCTGATTTCCGGACTGGAAAGCCTGCTGGAAGGTCATGAGCCGGGCGATAAATTTACTGCTCACATTGAGCCAAAGGACGGCTACGGTGAATATGACGAACGCCTGATTGTTGAGCTGGACCGCGACAAGTTTGAGTTCGACGGCGAAATCACTGTGGGCATGCCTTTTCAGATGATGACTCCTTCGGGACTTTCTATTGTTCATGTAACCAAGGTTGAAGGTGATAAAATCACTATTGACGGAAACCATGAGCTGGCCGGAAAAGCCCTGAACTTTGACATTGAAGTTGTTGGAGTTCGCGATGCTACCGAAGAAGAGCTTGCTCCTGCAAGCGGCTGCGGCGGTGGTTGTGGTGGCTGCGGAGGATGTGGCGGCGGTGACTGTGGAAGCGGTTGCGGAGACGGTGGTTGCGGCGGCTGCGGCTGTAATTAAGCAGCTCCGGTGGTTGCGGCGGCTATGGCTGTAAATAAGGCTGTCATCCCGAACTTGTTAGCTAAAACTGTCATCCCGAACTTGTTTCGGGATCTATATTCTAAGTGCGCCGAGAAGGGTTTTAAAATTCTCTTCTACCGGCGCATTTTTTATGTCCACAATAACATCAGCTAGTCTTGCATACTGCTGATATCTTTCTTCATATTTTTTTTGTAAGATTGTTTGAATATCATCCAGAGTTTGGGGATTTTCAGTCATAACATAAGCAGGAGCGCCCTTGAAAACCCCGGGAGAAGTCTCTTCAATTTTTGCCATTATGCGTTCAATAGAATGATTAATATCCAGGCGGAGAAAAACAAAAGTACCGCATTCACGCAGAGCCTGAAGGGCCGGCGGATTATCACAGATTCCACCGCCAGTCGCAATCACAATCTGACTGGCTGAATTCTTTTTTATGATTTCGCAGCAGGCCTCTTCTTCCGCAAGGGTGAACTCAGCAACACCCTTAGTTCTGTAAAGTGTACGGGCATCGATTCCACGCAGACGGGCAATCTCATCATCAGTATCAAAAAAAGAAAGGCCCAGCTTCTGAGCAAGAAGCTTGCCCTGAGTAGATTTTCCGCAATGTTTACAGCCCATAAGGACCAGTGAGTTTTTCATTCCTT
>CAMNGG010000409.1 GCA_946537975.1 uncultured Treponema sp.
CCGTTGAATGCTGCGTAATTCTTAATTTCATCTTCATCAACAAGAATCAAAGCGGCAAGATAGCGCTGGTCCTGACCAACAACAACGGCCTGTTTAATATAATGCGATTCAGAAAGCTTTGTTTCAATTGGAAGTGGCTCAAGGTTTTCACCACCGCGAAGAACGATAGTATCCTTAATACGCCCCTTAATGCAAAGCTCGTTGTGAATAGTCATAATTGCAAGGTCACCGGTATCCAGCCAGCCGTCTTCATTAATTACCTTTGCAGTAAGGTCCGGGCGCTTGTAGTAGCCCTTCATAACAGTTGGACCCTTAATCTGAAGAACACCTTCCTTACAGCGGCCAAGAACAAAGCCGTCCTGAGGGTCTACAATGCGGGCTTCTACACCACGAATAGGTGAACCGATAGTTCTGAAGATTGGATCTGCCATTGGACGAACGGCAACGATTGGTGCAGTTTCTGTAAGACCATAACCTTCTACAATTTCTACTCCGATTGCCCAGAAGAACTCATCAATAAACTTAGGGAAGGCACCGCCACCAGCAACACCGGCACGGAAGTTAGTTCCAAGCATAGCTTTGATTTTTCTGAATACTAAAAGATTTCCAAGTCCATAAAGAGGCCACAAAAGAAGCCAAGGGATGAAGCACAAAATCCACCAGAAAACAGTGTAATAGCGGGTATAGCAGGCGTTCTTATTGAACATAAGACGGCTCATAGCCTTCTGTGCCTTGGCAACCTTAACAAAGAAGTTGAACATGGCAAGAACAATACCGCCGGTTTTACGCATTTTCTTTGTAATTCCGTCGTAAACAGCTTCGAATACACGAGGAACAGCAGGAAGAATATGTGGATTCAAGGTCTTAAAGTCTGCAAGGAGAATAGAACCAACCGGCTTAGAGTAACAGAGAACAGCACCCTGAATCAGAATTACATATTCAACCTCACGCTCAAATACGTGCCATACAGGAAGTACGCTCAGAGCCCGCTCGCCAGGATTCAGGAAGATTCGCTCCGGAATTTCATCAAGCTGGGCAAGGAAGTTATGGTGAGTAAGCATAACGCCCTTTGGAGTTCCGGTAGTTCCAGAAGTAAAGATGATTGTAGCAAGGTCATCGCCCTTACCCTTTTCAAGCTCTTCTTCTACCTTACCCTTGTTCTCAATACGCCATTTCTGGCCAATCTTCATAAGCTCTTCATAGAAAAGAACCTCTACACCGGCTGCCTTAGCGGCTTCAAGATTATCAGCCTTTACATCGCTTTCAATAACAATGATTGTTTTAAGGGCTGGAAGCTTATCTTTAAGGGAAAGAAGCTTTGTTATCTGAGAATTATTTTCAGTAACAACATATTTTGCTTCGGTGATAGAAAGGATTTTTTCAAGATCTATAGGAGTTGCGTCACAACCACGTGGAACGTCAACAGCTCCAATATTCATAATTCCGAGATCTACATAAAGCCATTCAGCCCGGTTATCAGAAATAAGGCCTATCGGGTCTCCACGCTGAACACCAAGATTAAGTAAAGCTGCACCAAAATCAAGACCAAGCTGATAAAGCTCGCGATAAAGAACAGGCTCAAACTGGCCGTTCTTAAGGCGCTTCATCTGGGCATCAATTTCAGAAAACTGCTCTGCAGAATTTCTTACCATCTTTGGAATTGTGTAATTCTCATCAAAAACCATTTTTTTTCTCCAAAATGACACTTTTAATACTTTTTGTCATAATGACAGTATATAAGGATTTCAAACAGAATGCAAGAGAAAAGTTTGTGTTACCAAAAGAAAAGTTAGTGAAAAAAATTCCCGGGGCAAGCCCGGGAATAACATCAGCTTCGTTCGAAATTGTGCTTATACCTTGAACAAATCGATTTCAGAACCAATCTGTTTGATATTTTCTGCAACCTGTCCGGAAATTGTTGAAAGCGCAGCACCGGTCTGATTAATTCTTTCAGCACCTACATGCATTTCTTCAATACTATCCTTCATGGTATCTGTTGCATCCTGCAGCTTCTGGATTTCGCTAAGAATATGCTTGTTTCCTTCTGTCATCTCGTTTGAAGCAGAGCGTACCTCAGAAGTAGAATTGTTCATAGACTGAAGGGCTTCAATAATCTGCTTTGAACCAATCTGCTGTTCTTCCATTGCGCCTTTAATCTGTTCAACAATCTGGCTTGTTTCAGAAATACTGTGTTCAATTGCGGTAAAGGCTGTGTTTGTTTCGTTAGAAACCTCTACAACCTCCTGAATTGTCTGCTGAATCTTCTGAAGCTCAGAACCGATTGTCCTAGACTGATCAGTTGAGGTTTCTGAAAGCTTACGGATTTCGTCTGCAACGACTGCGAAGCCCTTACCGGCCTCGCCCGCATGAGCCGCTTCGATTGCCGCGTTCATAGCAAGAAGGTTTGTCTGCTCGGCGATGCTTGCAATGGCAGTATTGGCATCCTGAAGCATTTTTGACTGCTCTTCAATACGCATGATTTTTTCGTTTGCATTGTTCTGAGTATTAAAGCCTTCGTTAGAATGTTCCTGCAGAGTATTGAAGGAAGTTATCATCCTTCCAACAGAATTATTTACGGAATTGATGTTTCCAATCATCTGTTCAACTGCCGCAGAGGCCTCTGTTACACAGGCTGCCTGAGACTCAATCATACGCTCAAGAGATTCAATATTTGAACTGATTTGATTTACCGCGCCGGCTGTTTCCTGAACAGAATTTGCCTGACTGCGAATCTGGCCGTTTACACTCTCAATATTAGAAATGATTTCTGTGATTGAAGCTGTTGCATCCTGTGTACTTGTCTGCAGGTCACTGTCCACAGATATAAGGCCTGCTTTTGAATTCTGAAGGTTCGAAACAATTCCCTGAAGCTTTTCAACAAAGGCGTTAAAGCCGTTTACAACATCACCAATTTCATCATTTGTAGCCTCTGGAATACGCTGTGTAAGGTCTGCATTTCCGCTGGCAATTGTAGTAACAGACTCTCTTACAGTCTTAAGAGGCTTAACAAGAAGTCTGATAAGGAAAGAGATAATGCCAATTGCAACTGCCATTGTAGCAAGCATTACAAGGAAAACTGAATTCCGCAGGGTTCTGAGGGCTCCAAAATAAATATCATAAGGAGCAACGGCAAAAACTGTCCAGGTTGTATCAGGAACCTTTTTATAAGAAGCAATAAGATGTGCGTGAATGTTAGGATCCACAAAATCTTCAATTCCTTCTTTTCCTTCAAAAATATTAGTCAGGACAAGACCAAGCCCCTGTGTGTTATCAAGAGCAGCGCCACCCTCTTCTTCACTGGTTTCTGTATTCTCATTTGCATTTGCAACAGTTGTAGAAGTAGCCCAGTTGATTACAGAAGGATGCATTCCACCGCCCATATCAATTTTTTCAATTGTATCAAGAACTGAGTTACCGCTGATAACCATTACGATTGCACCAATCGGTCTGTTACTGCTGTTATAAACAGGTACGCCATAATGCTGCAAAACTGTGTCTGTTACTGTACTGAAGGCCGGGTCAGAAACAAAATCCTTTCCTGCAAAGGCTTCCTTAAAATACGGACGGGCAGCAAAGTTCATTACGCGGCCGTCACCAACAATGGCGTTTCCTTCGGCATCATAAAAGGCAACATTTTCGCAATTATCACCAATGCTTGCCGCAACCGAGGTAAGAAGAGCCTGCTTTTCTGCGAGACTTGCATTATCATCCTTTATTATAGAAAGCTCCGCTATTGCATGCAGAGTCTGGAAATGCTTTTTGTTTATAGATTCAATCTGATTTACGACATCTGTTGAAACCGCATCAATCTGGCTATATACGCTGTTTGTCATGCCCTTTGTAGCTGTCTTGTAGGAAACCATTCCTATTACGGTACTTACAATAAAAATAACTGTTAAAAACATTACGAGCAGCTTTACCGGCAGCGTAACGCGCAACTTTTGTTTTTTTGCCATATATAAACCTTCCTATTTTAGTTGATTTTTCTGATTATTAAATAAATAATAACTTGGTGATTAGCCTTTTACATAGTTATTATGGAAATTTATAACTTAACGTTATATTTTATCGTTTTACTATTATAGCACGACTTAAAAAAAATTGTAAATTTTTTTTACTTTCAAAAGAAATTTCAAGGAAGTTATTATTTTATGGAAAAATTAGAAAAGCTGCTCAACGGGTATCAGATTTATCAGGATACGGAGCGTTTTCAGTTTGGAATTGATGCGGTTCTGCTTGCTGATTTTGCAAGCGGCGGACGGGCTGGTGACGGCGGAAAAAGCAGCATAAAGGCTGGCGAAAAGGTCATAGATTTGGGAACCGGTACGGGAATCATTCCACTGCTGATGGCGGGACGGCTCTCTTCAAAAACTTCCGGCCTATGTGAGCCGGCCTTTACCGGTCTTGAAGTTCAAAAGGATTCTGCTGATATGGCGGCCCGCAGCGTGGCGCTGAATTCTCTGGAAGGACAGATAAAGATTATTAACGGCGACTTAAAGGACGCAGAAAAGCTTTTTGCAAGGCACAGCTTTAATGCTGTTACATGTAATCCGCCCTATATGATTGACGCCCACGGAGCCGGTAATGAGCTGGACGCTTTGACCATTGCCCGCCACGAGGTTTTGTGTACTCTGGAAGATGTTGTTGCGGCAGCTGATTTTCTGCTGGCAACGCACGGAAGATTTTTTATGATTCACAGGCCTTTCCGTCTGCCCGAGATTTTTTCTGCCCTAGAAAAACACAAAATGGAAATGAAGCGAATGCGTCTGGTCATGCCTTTTGCAGACAAAGAACCCAACCTGGTGTTGATTGAAGCCCGTAAAAATGCAAAGCGACGGCTCACAGTTGAACCGCCGCTTATAGTACGTAATGATGATGGTGAATATAGTGTAGAAGTTCAGAACATCTACAACAGGTAATGTCATGCTGAACTTGTTTCAGCATCTTGTGCAGTTGAGACCCTGAAACAAGTTCAGGGTGACAATTCATTATAAGGTTTTGAGCATTGCCTCAACCAGTTTGAGGGTACGGCCAAGGGCTGCTTCATCAGTTGAGAGTGCGAAAAGTCCGCCAGCCTTACTGTCCGGATTCTGACGTACAGTTTCTTTTCTGGCCGCAATGTAAGCATCGCGCTGCTGAATGATTACAGAAGCAAACTCGCTGGCAATGTCTTTAAGCTCCTTATCAGTTTTCTTTGCAATCTTTTTAGCTGCCGCAAAAGCAGAAAGCAGGTCTTTAATTGAATCGCAAATCTGATTGTTTTCCCCTTCCACAATCTTCAAAGCGGCAAGATTAAAATACTGCTCGCTGCGAACGAAAACATAAATCTGGAACAAAGGTTCATTTTCGAAAAGCTGGAAGTAACGGGTTATAAGCTTCTTAAAGACTGCTGAAGGAGCGGTTTTTCCTCCCTTTATTCCTTCAAGTGTCTTTTCCTCCAGGAAGCTTATTCCTTCTATTTCCTTTGCGCTATATGCAATTGTAGCCTCGTACATTGCATCTCTGCTTTCAAAGTGATTATAGAGAGAAGCTTTTTTGATTTCGAGCCCCTCTGAAATGTCAGCCAAAGATGTGGCACCTGCACCCTTATCAAAAGCAGAGGCCAGAAATGCCTGAATGATTTTTCCCTGTGAAATGTTTTTCTTACTCATATTATATTTATCGGTAACTAACGTTAATTAGTTTAATAAAAAATGAACGATAGTTAGTTTTAAAAAGATTGCAAAATTAAAATTTCGTTATAAAATTAATATAAAGACAAATCAGGAGGTCATATAAATGGCAAAGAAAGGAAAAGATTATTTTGGACAGCCATGGATTATTAGTTTAATTCTGGCAATTATTCCGGTAACTTCATGGTTGCTTGGAGCCGTAACACGTTTCAAGGAAGGAAAAACTATAGCAGGTATTATCCGCCTTGTACTTCTTGGCTGGAACGTATTGTGGATACTGGATATTCTCTGTATTTTATTCACAGGTAAGATTTTAAGACTTCTTAACGTCTAAATCACTTTTAGCCCGGCATTTTACCGGGCTTTTTATTATGTTTTAAGCGTGTGCCTGCCCTGGCTCGACGTATTTAATAAAAGGAATTACAAATTATGGAAATATCAAAACTAAAACAGGAAGCTAAAAATGCTGTAAAAAACAAGAAAAAGCCTTTTATTCAGGCCTCTTTTCTTTATTATGGACTGGCTTTACTCTTTATAATCCCCTATATCTTTATTATTCTGAAGATTGCCGACCAGACCTCGGATATTCTTGAAGGCTCTGGTTTTCTTCCGGTTATCCTGATTTATTTTATTTATCTTGCCTTCGCAATAGTTATACCGCCAATGTTTATAATGGCCTATGCAAAATCAATAAATCAGCTTGCTAAAATAAATGAAAGTGGAAGTGAAGCTAAACTCACCTTCGCTGATTTCAAGGAAAACTTTAAAAAGTCTGGCTGCGGTATAGGAAACTTCTGGTGGACTTATCTGTGGATTTATCTATGGATGCTGGCAACCTTAGTTCCCTTTGCTTTAATCTCAACGGTGGCCGTAACCATTGCAAAAGTGAATACTGATGATATCCCTGTTGCACTTTTTATTGTTTTGCTTGTGCTTTATTTTCTTGCCTTTGCCGTCCTGATAAACCGCTCAATCGCTTATGGCATGAACTGGTTTGTGCTTGCTGAACATCCTGAAAGCGGTGTACTTAATGCAATGAAAATCAGTAAGCGGATTACTAAAGGCTACAGAGGCATATTATTTCTTTTAGAATTAAGCTTTATTGGCTGGGGAATCCTGGCCGGCCTGACCTGTGGAATTCTATATTTCTGGATTGGTCCATACTATGCTATGACAAAATATAATGCTTATAAATTTCTGCTTGAGGAATATGCTAAGAGTGGTAAAGAACCTATAAAGTTTGTTGAGACTGATAACACTGCTTATAGCCCGCAGGATAATCCTTATTTTGCAAAGGATTTACCTAAAGATCCGGAGCCGGAAGAAAAAAATGAAGAATAAAAACTTCTAATGTAATAACAAAAAAGGCTACCCGACAAAAGTTGGACAGCCCTTTTTGTTATAGAAGTTTATTTATTATTCTTCTGGATCATACACATTGATGTGAAGGTCTTTCAACTGCTGCTCATCTACTGCTGACGGTGATTCATCCATAGGAGATGCTGCGAGGTTATTCTTAGGGAAGGCGATTACCTCGTGGATTGACTCTTCGTGGCACATGAGCATGATGAGGCGGTCGAGGCCTGGGGCGATTCCTCCGTGTGGTGGAGCACCAAACTTGAAGGCCTGTACCAGGAAGCCGAAAGCCTTCTGGGCACGCTCTTCGCTGTAACCAACAATTTTGAAAATGCGCTGCTGGAGAGCAGGATCATTAATACGCATAGATCCCGATGCAAGCTCGTAACCGTTGAGTACGAGGTCGTAAAGGTCACCCTTTACTGCGCCAGGGTCAGATTCAAGTGTATCCCAGTATTGTTTCTGTGGAAGTGTGAACATGTGGTGTTCTGTTTCCCACTTATTCTCTTCTTCGTTCCATGCAAAGTATGGGAAGTCGATAATCCATGCAAAGTGGAATTCATCCTTTGGATTGTAAAGGTTAAGGTCTTTACCAAGCTGCTTGCGGACTGCACCAAGTGCTGTACAGGCAAGCTGCCAGTTTTCGTCGCTTACGAAGAGGATAAGGTCGTTCTTTTCTGCGCCAAGCTTAGAGCAGATTTCTGCTTCGTGGCCGGCATAGAACTTTGAGATTCCACCTTCGAAAGACAACGCCCCTTCGAGAGCCTCAGGGGCCGCAGTAACTTTCATCCAGGCAAGGCCCTTTGCCTTGTAAGTTTTTGCAACTTCTTCGAGGGCTTCAATATTTTTGCGTGAGTATTTATCTGCAACGTTCTTTACAACGAGGGCCTTGAGACCAGAGCGTTTGTGGCGCTGAATATTGCGGCCTGCATTTGCAGCCCCTGCCTTGAAGGCGTTGAAATCAGCGAGGTCTGCCATGAAAGCTGCATCCTGCATCTTCATATCAAAACGGAGGTCCGGCTTATCGCTTCCGTACCAGTCAAAAGCATCTTCCCAGGCAATGCGGTCAAACTTTGCAGGAAGTTCATAGTTCAAAGTTTTTTTGAAGATGTAGCCCATCATGCCTTCTGTTGTGCTCAAAACCTCTTCGCGGTTTGTGAAAGACATTTCCATATCAATCTGAGTGAACTCAGGCTGGCGGTCTCC
>CAMNGG010000410.1 GCA_946537975.1 uncultured Treponema sp.
ACAAGAAAGTGTTAACAAAACGAAAGGTTACGACAAAACGTGCTATCTTTCTATTAGATTTTCGTACCTTTGCAATCGGAAACTTAAAATAACAATATAATAATGGAAACAACTTGTACTTCTTCATCAGCTGCGACTAAGCAAAAAAGGCTTAATCCTGTTGACCATGTCGCAAAGACTCCAAGTGAGCGTCTGCACCCAGTGGAGAAATTTATTGACAAACTGGAAGAAGCTGTTCGTGCCAGATTATGAAAGAATACAAGGTAAAAAACTGTAAACTGATTCTTACCCCCCCACTGAGGGATTTAGAAACAACGATATACGTGCTTGCGAGGCGCGGTGACATGAGGCACGTTGCAGTCCGACAGAGAGGACTGTGACGTGTCTTTTGTGCTATACATACCGAGACGAAACTGAATCTACAACTAAATATTTATCACAATGAAAAAATTAACGACATTCGTATTGTTTGCCTTGCTGTCAGTCAGCTGCGCTTGGGCTGATGTAGCCATCAACGCGACGAACTTCCCTGATGCAAATTTCCGTAAGTTCCTGTTGAGCATAGACGTTGGCAAAGACGAAGTATTGACATCTGATTTTGAACTTAAGCTTAATAGACTTAATGTAGAGGGAGAATATATTCGCAATCTAAAGGGCTTAGAGTTTTTTGGGAGTTTGAAAATTCTGAACTGCGAATATATTGGTCTTACTTCACTCGATATATCGAAGAATAAGCAGTTGCAAATCCTTAACTGCTACGGCAACCAGCTTACTTCGCTTGATGTATCAAAGAATACTAATCTGTTAATTCTGAACTGCGGTAGGAATCAGCTTACTACTCTTAACGTGTCTATGAATGAGAATCTGATAGAGCTGGGCTGCAGCGAAAATAAGCTTACCTCTCTTGACGTGTCGAAGAATATTTATCTGAGAGCGTTAGACTTCTTCAACAACCAGCTTACTTCTCTTGATGTATCGAAGAATACGAAACTGGAACAGCTAAACTGCGGCTTCAATCAGCTTACCTCTCTTGATGTAACGAAGAATACTGCGCTGGATGGTCTGGATTGCTCCGGAAACCAGATTACTTCTCTTGATGTATCAAAGAATACCGCGTTGAAAGTCCTGATATGCCAAGGGAATAAGTTTACTTCGCTCGATGTGTCGAAGAATATGAAACTGACAGGTCTGGACTGCTCCTATGCCAAACTTTCTTCTCTTAATGTATCGAAAAATACTGCGCTGGAAAGTCTAAACTGCTCCTTCATCAAGCTTACCTCGCTTGATGTATCGAGGAATATTGCGCTGACAACCCTGATATGTCAAGGGAACAATTTTACTTCTCTTGATGTGTCGAAGAATACAAAGCTGACCCATCTGGACTGCTACTGGAATAAGCTTACTTCGCTTGATGTGTCAAAGAATACTGCGTTGGAAAGCCTGAACTGCGACGAAAACCAGCTTACCTCGCTCAATGTGTCGAAGAATACAAAGTTGAAGAAATTGGACTGCGACAGTAGCATTAAAGTCACTGGCTGGCCGAAGTAGATATTACCACGGTTCCCCCGTTTCGCGGGGGACAGAAACCCTTAAAGGGCGGGAGCTCGGTGCGGGGGGGTGGATTTTGAAAATAAAAAGGGCTATTTTCAACGAATATAGGCACTTTCTAAAATAAAAAGTGGTTGAAATGAACGAATATTGGGCTTTTCAAAATCAAAAGTGGCTGAAATGAGCGAATATTGGACTTTTCAAAATCAAAAGTGGCTGAAATGAGCGAATATTGGACTTTCTAAAATAAAAAGTGGCTGAAATGAACGAATATTGGACTTTCTAAAATCAAAAGTGGGTATTTTCAACGAATATAGGCACTTTCTAAAATAAAAAGTGGTTGAAATGAATAAATATACCGCAATTATAAAATAAAAACTTATTTAATCTATTAAAAACAACTAATTCTATGACAAAATTTACAGAAAAAGCAGTTTCCAACTTCCCTTTGGCTTATTTTTACAGTGCAATGCAGGCGTTTTGCATGCGCATCGGTGCCATAGAGTCACCGTTGGAGCGTCTTAATCAGCAGCGTACGCAGCAGCAACAGCTGTTTACAGCGTTCGACAATGCCTATCAGCAGTCGAGGAAGAGTATGACGACAAAAAATGTCGGCGACCTCGACAAGATGCGCGACAACTATGGTTGGGTAATGGAGCGTGTTGCAGCGCTTTGGGCAGAGAAATTGGACGAGGACGACCTGAACATTCACGGCCGCCGCGTGCAGCAGGTGTTTAAGGACTATGACTTCCGCACCACCGAGGCCCTCGTTGCCGAGAATGCCAAGATAGACAACATGGAGCAGCGCTTTGCCGAGCCAACACTGGCAGCCGACCTTGAGGCTATGGGCCTTACGGAACTGAACCGCCGTTTCGTTGCAAAGACAGCCGAGATAAAGCAGATAATGCAGCAGCGCAACGAAGAGAACTCAGCCATCGCCACAGGCATCGTGAAGCAGACACGCGATGCCCTGGAGCAGGCATACCAGCAGACGATAACCTATCTGAATGCCGTGCAGGAGTTGCAGCCAGAAGAGAGCATCTCACAGGCAGCGCAATACTACAACGAAGACTTCCGCAAGATAGAACAACAGCTGGCACAGGCTCGCAAGGGCGGCAGCGTAAGTCCTGGCGGAACAACCACACCAACTACTCCGGAAAACCCAGGAACTAACCCGGGAACTGGCGGCGGAACTGGCACAACAACGCCTACCGACCCAGGCACCGGAACCGGCGGCGGAGGAACCGGCGGAACCGGCGATGAGGGCTAAAAGCAAAGCGAAGCGAAGCGGCAAATGTCGCTTCGCTTTGTTTTGAAATGAAAGAATGAA
>CAMNGG010000411.1 GCA_946537975.1 uncultured Treponema sp.
TACCAGGTAAGCCAGGCAATTGCCATTATCAAAACAAAAAAGGCATAAACCCGGAACCACCAGTTATCGTATATGTGGAAAGGCTTTTCTATCTGATATATATTTTCCTCAATTACGTTGAGCCCCTTACTGTCGAGCAGTGAAATGTGGAAGTTATATTTTCCTGCTGAAATATTTGAATAAATTACGCTGGCAAGCTCGTTCTGGGTCATGATGTTTGGATGCTCATCTATGCCCTCCATATACAAGCTGATGTAAGGATTATTAATTGAATAATTTAAAATTTCCGGAACCACCTCTATACTGTCGCTGTCACCGGGAATCACAAAGGGAATATCCTTCTGCACCATATAGCGCTTGCTGTTAACAATAACTGATTTTAACTGCATGCGGTAGGAACGGTCATTTTTGTCGTAGGCATTCAGGTTCAAACGGCTGGCTCCTGTATCGCAGGAAAGATAAAGGTTTGAATCCTCATCAATATAATTCCAGGAGTTAGCGGTGAGAGAACCCAGAAGTCCGCGCTTTAAATCAAGCAGAATATAATCAACTTTTTCTCCAGATAAAAGCTCGTTTCGTTCAACTACAAATATGCCCGCACTTCCAAGTACAAAAATATCTCCGTCGGGGCGAACTATTAAATCATAATTATTTGAATAAGGAAAATTGCTGAGCGGCCGGATAGAAAAATCTGGAGTAATATAACAGATGCCGTTACTTGTAATTGCATAAACCGCGCCGGTTGGAGTGCTGCCGTTATAGTCGTTTACGGTTCTTAAAATTACGTTTGAGGTAAGGCCATCCTGGCGGCGAAGAAGCCTTTCTATTTTTTGATTTTTGATGACGGCTATTCCGCCTCCGTCAGTACCGGCCAGAAGAGTTCCATCCGGAAGCTCTGAAAGTGTAAGCACCACCTGATTTTCAAAACCATCATCTTGAGTCAGTCTTTTTGTAACCTCTCCATTTTTTAAGAACGTGACTCCTTTTTTTCCGGCGGCCGCTATGG
Organism: uncultured Treponema sp.; assembly: GCA_946537975.1. Classification (GTDB taxonomy): domain Bacteria; phylum Spirochaetota; class Spirochaetia; order Treponematales; family Treponemataceae; genus Treponema_D. Next base: position 1,007 of record CAMNGG010000411.1, read on the forward strand.
TTCCATCCGAAAGCTCAAGCAGAACGCGAAACTGTTGTGCGGTATCTGTCTCGTAAGCAGTAATCTGTCCATTGCTGGAAAGCCGGTATAAGCCCTTTGTATAAGTACACACCCAGAGATTGCTGTGACTATCCTGCATAAGACAGCGTACACGAAGCCCCTGCATTTTTCTTGTCAGTTCATTTTCTTCCGCAAGGCCACTTTCTTCATCAATCATAGAAAGGCCGTTATCTGTTCCAAAATAAACCTTTCCCTGATATTTGCTAACTGAATTTACAACTGCTTCAGCAAATCCTGCAGAAAGGTAGATTTCTGAAAAAGCGGTCTGACACATTTTTAAAAGACCCAGTCGTGAGGACGAAAACCACAAATTTCCCTGATAGTCTTCTATCATGTTATCTATGGAATTATTAAAGATTCCCGTATCCAGCGGATGAAAGAGATTATTATGTTTGTAATCTATATAACCCGCTCCTGTATCAGAACAAAGGAAGAGAACCTCTTCATTAAAAACCAGGGAATTAATATGTTCCATAGAGCCACAGGAAAGACTTTCTAAAAGCGTAAGAGAATCTGTATAGCCGCCGTCTGCGTTATTATCTTTTGTCTCTTTAATCTCAAATAACAGAAGCTTGTTGCTTTCGGTTGCGGCAAAAAGCCTGCCCTCTTCATCAAAGGCAACTGAAATAAATTTTTCTGAACTCTCAGGCGCAAGACCTGTTACCCTTGTATTCTGTAAAAGAAAAAGCTTTCCTGAAGAGGTTACTGCGGCAACGTGTCCTTTTTCATCTGCGGCAACACGCAGTGCGGCACTTACTTCTGGTATAACAGTTTTAATTCTGATTCCATCATTGATTTCTACGACAGCAAGCTCGGCGGTAGTTCCAACGTAATACATTCCATCGGCAGCGGAAACTATACAACGCACCGAATCTGATGGCAGTCCGTTTTTTTCTGTAAGAACATTTGTTACGTTTTCATTGATAATAATTGAAAGACCGTTATCGTTAGTACCTACTAACAATCTGCCGTCTGCATCTACATAAAGACAACGGACTGTCTTTATTGAATCATATTCGTTCATAAGGCGGAACTCTTTTCCGTTGTGACGGTAAAGTCCCGCATAGGTTCCTATCCACAAAAGACCGTCTCCGGTGCTGGCAATATCGTTAGACTCGCCGCCTGGTAATCCGTTTGTATTGTTGTAAACAGTTCTTATGTAAGAATCAAATTTTTTTGTAGAAGCATAAGCGGAGCTTGGAAAAAGAATTAAAAAGGTCAGAGTAAAAATCAAAGCAAGAAGGGATTTTGCTTCCTGTAAAACAAGAAATTTAGGAAGATATTGCTTTACCCTTCGGTAAATTTTTATGAAAAAATACAAGGCTCCCAGAGTAATAACCTTATCGACAAAATCAACATAAAACTCGCCGGCTAAAACCTGAATCAATCTTGGCTGATTCAAGTGCTGAAGAAGTGCAATAATTCCATCGCCCCAATAATTGTTGGTCATTCCATCATAAAAAATCACATTTAAAATACAGGAGATGATAACACTTACACCGGTAAGCATTACGCTAAGCGACATTGTTTTAAAAAGATTTCTCATCCAGCCATACTTGGCAAGATAACCAACCAGAAGAGCTATTGAAATACTTGTAATTGAATAAGCAAAGGAAGTCGGATCAAAAAATCCATAAATAATATTTCCGGCGGCCCCTACTATTGCGCCACAAAATGGACCGACAACATAAGCCATAAGAAAGGTTCCGAATGAGTCCAGCCACAAGGGCAATCTGAATTTTTCCGCAATAATCTTTCCGCCCAAATTCAGCAGAATACTGGTAAAAGCAAGCAGGATAATCTGATAATCCTTATACTTTTTCATACTTTAAAATTATAACTCACGTTTATCGTTTTTGGTAGTTTAAATTCTACTAATAATATTCACCTATATTATTATAATCATTTCTGTGTATAATGAAATTATGAACAAGGTTTTATTAACTCCGGCAAAATGTGCTTTGGATTTAGGCGACGGCAGCGAACGCGGTCTTTATGTAAATCAGGATTATATTCTGCAGAAGCTAGGCAAGGTGCACAGGGGAATCAGCCTCATGTATACCTGGTACCCTAATGACAAGGAATGGCCTAAGCGCGCCTGCGAAATTGACACTGGACGGGAATCTACTGGTGCCTGGGATTCGCCTTATGAAAATTATTTCCCTTACCGCGGCGGTCGCGAAGGTTTGCGGGACGGAGAGCCTTTTAATTTTATGAAGGAAATCCGCCGTCACGGAATGGACGTTGTTCTTACCCTTACTATTGACCCCCACTTAAAAGAAGAAGATATCTTTTTACTTGCAAAGGACTTGCGCCCTTATGGCCGCCTGCTGCTTCGCGTAAATCATGAATGTACGGGCGACTGGTTCTGTTATACCCGCCGGGCAAGCTATCAGGAAATTGCTGACTTTTTTGTTATGGTTTGCCGCGTTATGCACAAGTATGCTCCAAATGTTAAGATGATTTTGTGTGCGGGTATGTGGCAGAAATCTACGGGAAAACTGGAAATGGAAGACATATTCCTGGAAGCACACAAGACCGCTGATATCTGGTCTGGCGACAATTATCTTTCTTTACACTGGGGCTGGCCTAATGATGAAGTAAGTAAAGAAACCGCAAACTATGCCCGTTATAGTGTTACCGAGGTTTATGAAAAATGTAAGATGACCTTAAAGCGCCTGCGTAAAATTACCGGCCAGAACAAGCCGATGGTACTTTCAGAATTGAATGCTGATGGTGATGTTGCGGGTCCTTATGTTCAGTCGAATATGATGAAGCAGTTTATGGAACTTCTTCAAAAGGATAAAGAGCAATGGCTGAGCGCCTTCACCTTCTACCAGTTCAGAGATGACGGCCGGCTTGGCATGGAAATTACAGATCCTAACAACCGGGAAGTTGGAATTGAGCAGCCGGTTATGGCTATGTATAAAAAACAACTCCATAAAGAGTTTTTCAGCCAGAAAATTAAAAAGCTTTCTGGTAATGATGCCAAAGTTGAACTTCCTGTAAAACTCCGCTGGGGCGGTTCTGAAGACGCCGAAGGAATTGAAGTTCCCGTTAAACTCAATAAAAGTCCTGTTCAATTTGAGCTTCATTTTGGTAAAGAGCTTGAAAGCCTTAATATGATGATTGAATTTGAAGGCTGGTGGTTTTATAAGGCCCCGGGTACAAACTGTGTAGATTTAATGTCATATTTTTATGACCGGACAAATGATATAAAGAAGCCTGGAACCTTTAAGCTTCACTACTTTCTGCCGCCGGCAGATGGGATGAATAAGCCAAAAAGCGGAGACCCTTATGAAGCAAAGGATGGAGACTGGCTTTACAACTATTACGCTGTGCTGCCAGCCCTGCCTGAAATTAAAATCGAAGAAAGACCGGTGTGCCGGGGCATTACACACTTAAAATGACCGCAGTGCCGCAGAGAGAAGTTCTGCGGCTTTTTTATGTGTTACGGGAGACGGATGCCAGTCCGCACCAATTCCATCTGCTTCCAGCTGCTGACTAAACAAAACTGCCTTAGCTGTTACTGCAGGGAAATCCTTTTTGAAAAGCTCTACCGCTTCTTTTACAGAAGCATTAAGTGCCTCACCCATAATACCAAGACAGCAGCAGATTTTTGCCCGTGGACTGCGGCGATGAACTGCTTCAATTAAATGACGAAGCTGGGCCACATACTCTAACCGTCGCTCTTCCATTCCCCTTACCCAGCTTATATCATTTGTTCCAAGATGGATTACTACAATATCCGGCTGGTATCGGGAAGCATCCCAAACCTCTGGTTCAAGCCCTAGTCTGAGTGAAAGAGACTTATCTGTATAAGGCCAGTTTGCCTGCATAAGCCAGTGTGTATCTGGCAGCATAATGGTTTCTGGGTCTACATAATTTGAAATGAGGCCTATTCCGCTCCAGCTGCAGAGCTGAAGATCTGCACCAAGCGCCTTAGCCGTAAGAAAAGCATAAGCCTTATCCGGGCGTTCCTGTTGTGTGGTAAAAGTATCCTTTTCCCAGAGACCTTCAATACCGTAGCCGCAGGTAATACTGTCGCCTATAAATTCCAGTTTGAGGGTTTCAGCTTTCTGGCCCGGCCCTTCGAGAGCCTCAGGGACCGAAGTCGCAGCAGGCTCAAGTTCTCCGTCAATCTCAAGGCTCTTAAGGCCAGCATAGCCAAAGGCACATTCGCTGAATTTCATAACGCGCACGGTTACAGTTTTTTCAACCGGCGAATCAAAAAGAACAATGTGATTTTCACGCTCAGTCAAGGTCACGCGGCTTGTCGGTTCTTCCGGAATTGCGGCAATGCTGGTGTTGGAGCCTTCTGTAATAAAGATTCCAAGCACAGCCTTGTTTGCTTCATTCCATGCCTCCGGGTCACTCAAAATTACAGTCTCTGCCCGACGTCCCTTCATAACAAAACAAAAACCGCTCGCCGAATAATCAAAATAGCGCAGGCCTTCATGATCGAGGTAACGGCCAGACCAGATAAGATCCTCTTTATTTACATTCATAGATTCTCCATTTTATGTCATTCCAAACTTGTTTCGGAATCTCATGGTATAGATGCTGAAATAAATTCAGCATGACATCTATTTTTTTAGTCTAAATACTTTAGAACCGCGGCGAGGGTCCCAGATCTTACGGCGCTCTGCCGGAATTGAATCAATAGAATCCTCTTCAAAACCAAGATGCTCAAACCAGTCGGCAGTTTGTGTTGTCATAATGAAAATTGATTCTGCTCCGCCTTCGCCGGCCTGATCAATTAAAGTGTCTATCAGCTTGGGACCGATTCCCATATGAGCATAATTTTCGTCGACGGCCACAGCCGCAATTTCTGCCTGACCATCATCATAAAAATGAAGTGCCGCACAGGCATGAACACCGCCATCAAGCTCATAAACAATATAATCTTCAAGTCTGGCAGATATCTGTTCTTCTGTACGCATAAGGAGCTTTCCTTCTTCAATAAAGGGCTTCATAATTCCAAGAACCGAAGGAATATCTGTCTGAACCATTGCACGAACCTTTCCATAGTTTCCGGTATAAATCATTGTACCCGAACCAAGGCCACTGAAAATTTCACAAGGCAAAACTCCATCACTATCTCCGTTCAAAATATGAACGCGTGTTACTCCTGCCTTACAGGCTTCCTGAGCTGCCCGCAGAAGATTTTTAAGTTCTCCCTCTGCACCGGCATTTTTTTCCAGGAAGCTGTCCACTTCTTCAAGATTCATGGCAGGAATACTTCCACTTTCAGAAAGCGCAAAGCCTTCGGGAATTATATACTTACCTGCTACAATTTCTTCCTTGAACATCATAAAGAAAAGCTTATCTGCCTTAAGATTTATTGCAACCTGTTTTGCAAGAATCATTGAAGAAATATTGTAAGGATGTCCCGCAGCATTCCAGCCTATACAAGGGAAAATCGGAATAAAGCCGTCATTCAAAACTGTACGGATTGCTTCTGTTTCAAGCTTATCTATTTCACCGGCTGTTCCAAAATCAAAACCGCCGAGAACACCTTTTCCCCGGGCACGAACCCAGTTACCGATTACAGCGGTAATATTATTTGCGGCAAGACTTGTCATTACTGTGTTAGAAACATCAAAGGCTGCCATTTTTATAAGAGGCATTGCATCCTGTGCTGTTACCCGGAAATTATCATGATAAGACCATTTGATTTTTGCGTTATCCAAAATCTCATCTATACGGCGGCGGGCTCCCGGAATTAAAACAACTTTAAGTCCAGCCTGATGTAGCAGGGCAATATCCCGGATGTGAGAAGAAAAAAGAGGAGAGCCAATTGTTTTATCATCAAGATAAATTACTAAAAGTGCATTCTTGAATTTCTGTAAGTAACGGATTACGTCACGAACGTTTTCTGCTTTTTTTGAAGTAGTCATTCTTTTATTATAGCAGATTTATATCTTACGAGTGAACTGTTTCATAAAGTTCCAGGCATGCTCGCAGGTATGTTCACGACAGTCGTGTCCCTGACCGCTTATGCTTGCAAAAACACTCAGGATGCGTCCATCTGTACTGCGGAATTTCTGCATTGTCAGAGTTGCTTCCCGGCTTTCATCATAAGAGGTCTCAACCTCATCACCATTAATTCCCCAGATCTTATTTTCCCAGGAATCTTTATTTTCAAGCTTTACTTCTTCTTCGTAGCAAGCGGCAGCTTCGCAGTTGTTCAGAAGCAGAACATAAGCCATACGGTCCAGACATTTCTGTGCCTGGAAAGGAAGCTCTGGAAGCGGAGTTACTTCTCCACCGGCATAAAAAACCGGAACCGGTACTGTTGTGTTTATACCGCCCTCAACTTTATTTCCATATACATTACAGCCTACATCAAAGGTTGCATCCATTGGAGCTGCGGCGGCAAGCACCTGAGGATATTCCTGAATCATATCCCAGGTTTTGCAGCCACCCATCGAAAAGCCGGTTGCATAAATACGCGAACTGTCTATAGGATATTTTTTCTTTAAGATTTCCAGCAGCTCCAGCATCTCTGTAGCAGTGGAGTTCAGATGATTTTCAATTGTGACAAGAAGGAAGTTATGGCGATGACAGATTTTTGCCCAGCCCGCCATAGTTGCAAAGAAGAAGCAGGAATCTCCGCCACCATGAAAACCAAGCACAAGAGGAAGTCCCGAGGTCTTAGCAGTTTCACTTTCCAGAAGACCTTTATTATAAAATGCAAAATATCCTATTTTATGAGTTTTAGTGCCTCTGTCATCTCCGCAGTTATCAGCTGAAGTTGTAACCTCTGCAAGGTCTGGCTCAATTATCAGCCCCTCTTTTTCGAGGTCAGGATCTATCTGGAGAGGACCATTCATTCTGCGGAACTGTTTTGCGAAAGAATAATAATCATTTATAAATTCCTCGGCTGTCACTGCGCCATCACGTTTAATAAAATATTTACAGCGGCTTTCAAGAAGCTCATTGACTTCCGGACTATTGCCGTAAGAAATTACAGGAATATCATCGGCACCCACCGCAGGCAGTACAGATAAGTCTGTTAGAAGGCAAGTTGCCGGAGCTAAATCTGAGCGTCCCCAGAGTCCGTCTCCTTCAAAATGATGAAGACAATTTTCCGCAATATAATCAGCTCCACTTCCAAAGCCACAAAGCAAAATACGGAAAATGGCTCCTCGTATAAAATAACCGTCAATACTGTGGCGGAAAACATTATTCGCAATTACAACTCCATCTTTATGATATTGATGGATTTTTGAGTTCGAAATGATTTCAGAAAGAATATCGGGAGCAGCTTCCTTCCAGCTGCAGGGCTGCCCTTTTTCTGAAAGAGGAGAAATGAATACAACGCTGGAATCAAATGCAGCCGCAAGCTTTTCATAACCCTGCTGGCGGGCAAAGGAAACTAACTCATCGTAAGAAAGCGGCTTTTCTGTAAATACAAGCAGATAGGGAGCCATAAATCCGTAATTAAGGATATCTCCCTGCAGTTCTGATTTTGGAACATATACCTGGGCTTCAAATTTTTCATAAGTATTTTTCCAGTAAGCGCCGTCTTTAGTTTTTGTCACTTCCGGCATTTTTTCCATTTTCATTTTTGGCATCTCCTCTTTTTTTAATTGTAACGCTCTTATTCGAATTTCGTCCATAAAAAAATGAACTGATATAAGCTGTTGCAAGTCCAATAAAAATGGAAAGTCCGATTAAATGAACTGGCTTAAATGAGCTTAATGCCAGAGCTCCAAAAGAGATTATTGTAGTAACAAAAGAAACCATTGTTGCAAAAGGTTCGAGAACAGTATTTTCGGCAGAGCCCGCTGCTTTGAGATTTTTTTCGTTTTCCATCATATAAATGATATAATCAAGGCCAAGACCAAATACAAGAATAAGTCCTGTAACCGAAAAGAATTCCATATCAATTTTTAACAAGGCAAAAACCGCAACCACAACAAGAATGATTAAAAATGGAACTGAAATAATTTTGAAGGCCTGTTTCCAGGAATAGAAAAACTTCAGCATTATAAACATAAGGATATATGCAACTACGAAGAATTTGAGAATCATAAGTGTAAGGGTGTCTAAATCTGCACTTATATCCTGAGATTTACTGATAAAATAAACATTGTCATCTGAATCCGCTAACGAACGATAGTTAGCATAATCTGTTACCTTTGTTGGCAACAGCACTGTAAAATATTTTCCATCCACTTCTCCCAGCCAGGCAGAAGAAATTGCGGATTTTATAAATGGTGGAATTCCAGACCCGGAAAAGGAAATATAATTATCCTCAGAAAAAGAATAATCTGCGAGCAGCGACATAATATAATCTTCTGCTTCGGCTTCATCAAATCCAAGATTTATAAGCTGCTCATAACCATAATATTCCAGAAGCTTTTTATAAGCGAGCCGCGATTTTTTCTGCACGGCTTTTGAAGGAATAAAGCTGGAAGTGCTTACATAACCAACCTCTCCCTCTGTCATCTCTTCAAAAGAGTGGCGAAGCTTTTCTTCATTTTCGAGTGCGGCTTCTTCTGTTTCTCCGCTTACGATATACCAGCCACCCGGAGTATATTGAATTACCTGTGAAGCCGTAACCTCATCCTGCAAAAGCTTACCCTTCATATCATACAGGGAAAGAAGATTATTTTTTACTCTTACATTTTTATGGAATACCGCAATTGACAGGATAGAGGCCGCAAAAAGAAATATTATTACACTTCTGCCCACCCACTTTTCTTCCAGTCTTTCAACAAGCTTTGCAAAGCCTCTGGTAAAACGGATATTTCCTCTTTCAGCCGGAAGTTTAATATAAGGATAAATTGAAATCGTTGTAAGGAAGGAACTGATTAATCCGCTCAAACAGAAAAAAGACATCTGCTTAAGAATTGTGAAGGGAGCAAAAAGAAGAATTGCAAAACAGATTCCGGTTGAAATAATAGCCATAAGCAGACCGGAAAAAATATGATTCCTGATTTCAATACTGGATTTGAGTTCTTTATTTGCTGCCCAGTGAGTAAAAAAGTGCAGGCTGTAATCTATGCAGGAACCAATAAGTGAGGTACCAAAAACAAGAGTTATTACATGCATTTTGTGGAAGACCGCAAGAGTTGCAAGAACAGCAACTCCAATTGAAATCAAAATTGAGCCGACAGAATAAAGAAGAGGTCGTGCTGAACGGAATATAAAAATCAAAAGAATTATTACTGCCAGCATTGAAACAGTTGCAATTATTGAAATTTCACGGCTGGCAGAATTTGAACTTTCGTGACTGTGAAAAGGTGTTCCAGAAAATACAAAATTATTTTCCGGAAAGCGGCTGCATACCTTATAAATTTCAGTAATCGCATTATTCTTAGAAGCAAGCTTAGCCCCGCTGCGGCTTAACACTCCCCGAATCATAACATACCATTTACCCTCAAAGCTTGAAGCAAGCACCCCGTCTCTTACACTCATTGCGGTTCCGGCATTCTGCACTGCGTCAAGATAATTCTGAAGATGATACTCCGTAAGCAGAAATGGATCAGTATCTATATTATCCAGAGGCAGCAGGGTAAAACTGCCGTATGCTTTAGAAAGCGCTTCGAGAACAAAATCCCCGGCTCCTTCACTTGTATTCAAAATTGCATCAGAGGTCTTTTCATCAAGAAGATAAGAGCGGTGAGTATAGAGAAAATCGGT
>CAMNGG010000412.1 GCA_946537975.1 uncultured Treponema sp.
TTGAGAATCTCTAAAGCTGTTTCAAAATTCTGTTTATTTGCTTCTTTAGCAAACTCATTGTGTATTAATGCAATGCAGTTATTGTAAAAGTACTGACGCATATTTTTAATTTTTGTGCTTTTCGGAAGCTGCTTTAATGCTTCATCAGATTTCTGAAGACCAGCCTGATATTCACGAAGATTCATTAAATCATTGAGAACATTAAGCCAGGCATTTTCCAGATAGAGCTGTCCTCTTTTCTGTTGAGCATCTGTCGTATAATCTCCAGACGAAAGCATTTCCTTTATTATTTCAATCTGCTGTTCATAAGGAAAATCCGCTGTGGCTGAAGTAAAAAGAATATCAGCAAGTATTTCTTCGGATTTGGAAAATTGTGAAGATGAAATTCTGTCTTTGTATTTTTCGTAGGCAGTGGAAGCCAGCTGATAATTTTTTTCTCTGTTACACAAAACTAACAGATTAATAAACGAAGAATCCATATTTTTTTGAAGAAAATCTGTTTTGCCCCAGCGATCTATAAAAGATGAAAACCAATCCAAAATTCCTGAATAGGAAACGGCAGATTCTGGCACAAGATTTACATAATTTCCAGCCAAGATATCAAACTCATTTCGAACCGAAGCGGTTGTTTTAGCCGGCTCCGCCTTCACTGCAGTCCAGCGTGCTGCTCCGAGTGGCAGGGCTTTAAAGTAATCTCCCTGCTTTATATATTCTGATGTCAGATTTCCCGCAATGAGGCCTGTAAAAATTCCATCGCTGACCTCGCTGCGGTTAGCATAATATTTTTTAGGAACAACATAGTATTTTTTTATCTGATCACTGTGTTCAACTTCTTCTTTACTACCCGGATTGAAGCCGTAAGGATTTGTCGTCTCAACATCAATCTTCTTAATCTGCTGCTGCCCTTTTTTTGTGGCCGTAGTATTTGCAACATAAATTGAACAAAAAGCATGCTGTGTCGTTTTCTGTCCGCGTACTTCAAGACCGGCAATTTTTGCAGCGGCCATGTAAAGAACAGCTGAAGAAACACAATTATAAATACCTGTTTCCAGAGCCACATCAAGCTTTGTCTGATTCAAGCTGTAGTTTTTAAGATAATCACGGTAAAGATATTTTAAGATTGCCCTTCCACGTTCCTCTTCACTGAGACTCATTATTTCATCTGCCATCACTGCCTTTTTGATGGCATCAAATTTCTGCCAGCTATTCTTCCAGGTCTGACTTCCCCGCTGACATTCAGAAAATAAAAGTCCCATTTCAAAAACCTGGTCTCCGGTATATTTTGTATAAGGCTCTGTTTCTAAATTTTTCTGAAGTATGTCAGCCACAGAAAATAAGGGTTCGAAAGATGGATGCTCCGACTGGGCAGAAAGCTGCAGAAATAAGAAAAATGAAAATATCAAACCTATGCTTTTGAATAACGTTATTTTTCGAAATCTCTTCATAATTAAAACGTTAGAAGAAATAGTTTTAGATGTCAAGCAAATGCTGGAAAAAATCACTTATTCAAATTAAAATATAATTATGGAAAAGAACGCAGACGAACAGTACAAAAAAATGGTTGAAACCCCAGTATCCCGGCTAATCACTAAACTTGCAATCCCGACAATTATTTCTATGCTGGTAACCTCCCTCTACAACATGGCCGACACCTTTTTTGTTTCCCAGTTAGGAACCGAAGCCAGTGCCGCAGTTGGAATTGTTTTTCCTATTATGTCAATAATTCAAGCCTGCGGATTTACACTTGGTATGGGTTCTGGAAGTCTCGTTTCTATACGACTTGGACAAAAACGAAATGAAGAAGCGTCGGTTATAAGCTCTACCGCCTTTTTTGCGGCTCTGGGAGTCGGCCTTCTTATTACTTTTTTTGGAAACTCATTTGCCCGCGTTGTTCTTGGTTTTGTAGGAGCTGATGAAAATGTTCTGCCTTATGCCCGCGACTACGCTTTTTTCATTTTCTGGGGTGCTCCTTTTATGTGCGCCTCTTTTGTTTTAAATAATGATTTACGTGCCGAAGGAAAAGCCTTTTTCAGCATGATTGCTTTGACCAGCGGCGGAATCATTAACATGGTTCTGGATCCATTTTTTATTTTTAGTGAGCTTCCTCTTTTTGGAGGCAGGCTTGTGCTTAAAGGTCTAGGACTTGGTATTCGGGGTGCCGCTCTGTGTACCCTGCTCACTCAGTTTACCAGCTTCTGGCTGCTCTTTTCTTTTTATCTGAGACGAAAATCTATCTGCCACATCAGCATTAAAAATGTTTCTAAAGATATCCGCCTGCTTGGGAAGATTGCAACAACAGGTCTTCCTTCCCTTGCCCGACAGGGACTTGCAAGTATTGCTTCCATCATGCTTAACAGAAATGCGGCTCTCTTTGGAGTTTCCGCAATTGCGGCAATGTCCATTGTTGGAAAAATCATAATGTTTATTGCTAGTCTTATGATTGGAATAGGCCAGGGCTTTAGTCCGGTCAGCGGCTACAACTATGGTGCTAAACGTTATGACCGTGTAAAAAAAGCTTATATATTTCTGGTATGCAGTGGTGCCGGAGTTATGTCTGTTTTTGCCGCCGCCGCAGTTATTTTTGCTCCCCAGATTATTGCTGCTTTCCGTAACGATTCGGAGGTTATTGCAGTGGGAACAGTCGCCTTAAGATGGCAGGCTGCCTTTCTTCCTCTTCATGCTTTGATAGTTGGAACTAACATGCTTATGCAGTCAACCCGTCATATCAAAGCCGCAACCTTCCTTTCAATGAATCGTCAGGGCCTTTATTTTATTCCTGCTATTTTGATTTTACCGCATCTTTTCGGACTTTTTGGAGTAGAAATAAGTCAGGCCGTAGCTGATTTATTCAGCACCTTTACCGCCATTCCTTATATGCTCTGGTTTTTCAGAAAACTGCCGAAAACGGAAGATTAATTATTTTCACTTTATTTGTACATTACCAGAAGTACGCTGACTGCCGCCAGCACAAAAATCATATAAACAAGCAGCAGAGGTGATGAAATTTGAGGAAAGCTCAACAGCATAAAGGCAAGGACTAAAGTTAATGCACCAAGTCCCAAAGCTACATAACCACTAGACTTTGCACGAAGTGCGTTACGGCGAAGACCTTCCTGTGATTTGTCCGCCGCAGATTCGTTGAGCTTATCTAAAAAGCCTGGTAAAAGAAAATATACACCGGCCGCGCAAAAAGCTATTCCGGCGATAAAGCTTAAAACTATTAAAATCATGGAACGTGGATTACCTCGCGTGGTTTACTTCCATTCTGTGGACCGACAATTCCCCGCTCTTCCATTTCTTCCACGAGACGTGCTGCACGATTGTAGCCTATCTTCAAACGGCGCTGTATGTAGCTGGCACTGGCCTTTCCACTCTGAACAACAATTTCAAGAGCCTGGTCGTACAATGGATCATCATCACTCATCGGCTCTCCAAATAAATCCCGTGCGCCTTCTTCATCATCATCTTCAACAAAGATTTCTTCATCGATGTAGTCCGGCTCACCGTAATCTTTTACGGCGGTAACTACATTTTCAACTTCCTGGTCGCTCACGAAGGTTCCCTGGATTCGGATTGGAGCAGGATCCACAGCAGAAGCATAGAGCATATCACCTCGGCCAAGCAATTTTTCTGCACCGACTGTATCAATAATGATGTTCGAGTCTGTACGGCTGGCAACCATAAAGGCGATTCGTGTCGGAATATTAGCCTTGATAAGACCTGTGATTACGTTTACGGATGGACGCTGAGTTGCGAGAACAAGATGAATACCAACCGCACGGCTCATGGCTGTAAGGCGGGCAACGATATTTTCCAGCTCCTTTCCGCTGGTTGCCATAAGGTCTGCAAACTCATCAATGATAACAACGATATATGGCAGCTTCTGAGTACAGATTTTCTGCTCTTTGATTTTTACATTGTAGTTAGAAATATCACGAACACCCATACCATCGAGTAAAGCGTAACGGCGCTCCATTTCGCAAAGACACCACTGAAGGGCCTGCAATGCTTTTTTAGGCTCGGTGATTACCGGAGTCAAAAGATGTGGAATATTATTGTAAAGCTTAAGCTCAACTACCTTAGGATCCACGAGAATCATTTTTACATCATCATAGCTTCTCTTGTACAAAATTGAAAGAATCAGCGAGTTTACACAAACAGATTTTCCTGAACCTGTCGCTCCGGCAATAAGCATATGCGGAGTTTTTACGAGGTCTATCAGTTGAGCCTTTCCAAGAATGTCTTTTCCGAGTACAACAGGAACGGCCATCTTTTTCCATTCAGGAAGGTCCATTTCTATGATTTCGCGGAAGCCGACTACCGATCGGTTGCGGTTTGGAACTTCAATACCAACGGCCTGCTTTCCAGGAATTGGAGCAACAATTCGGACAGATTGAGCGGCGAGGCTAAGTGCAATGTTATCCTGGAGGGCAACAATCTTACTGAGCTTTACGCCAGGTGCCGGCAGAATCTCGAACATTGTAACAACCGGACCTTTTTTGATTCCGATAATATCTGCTTCGATATTAAACTCAGCAAGTGTCTGCTTGAGGTTGAGGGAAGCCTGTTTTGTTGCGTCGTCGATAATCCAGTACTGGTCGTCTTTATAGGCTGTAAGCAAATCAGAAGGAATTACATAAGGGCCTTTTTTCATTGTGCGATTTAAGCGCGGTGGATTTGCAGCAATTTCTGTTGTATGAGGACGGTTCTCTTCCTGCTGTGCATTGAAGAAATCAGAAAGCTCATCTTTAGTTAAATTTGTTGCCCCTGTTTGTCTGCCGTGGGCTTCACTGTTTGCATTTGAATTAGCTGTAGCAGGATTTTTTGCCGGTGTGTTTTTTCTGATTTCATCATCCATGTCTTTAAAAACACTGGCAGCCGCAGTCGAAATGTTTACTTCTTCATTATCCTCTTCTTCGTCTTCCTGTTCCTGCTGTTGTGCCAGCTGACTGAAAATCTGAGAATTATCTGATAGAGCAGCTTCATCAGCTTCACTCTTCTCAGAAACAGACTTTTCTCCCTGATATGGATCTTCAATTATTTTTGCAGTCTTTGCTGTTTTTTTAGCATCTACATTTTCAAAATAATTATAGAGATTTTCTTTTGTTGCAATCTTAGGGCCTTCTTCATCGTCGGCAAAATATTCACCTACCGAACGATAGTTAGTTTCTTCACCCTCTGATTCTTGTTTTCTTTCTAACTTTTCCTGCTGTTCCTGCTTTGCAAAAATTGCAGGCTTTGTATTAATTGCCGGTTCTTCAATATCAAAATCCGGGAAAGGAAGAGTTTCATCTTCTACAAAGTCATCTCCGTCAACTTCTGTGACTTCAGGCTCAGACTTACTTTCATAGACAGCTTCATCCTTAAGTTGAATTCGAGTCGGATATTTTGGTTTTTCAGTTATTTGCTGAGCTGGAGTTTTTTTTTCCTCTACCTCATCAGCTTCTGAATCATCTTTAATAACAATTTTATGAGGATAAAGAGGATTTTCTACAACTGAATCAATATAACGGGTTGTGGCATAAGGATCATTTGAATCTGATGAAACTTTGCTGGCAGCGGCCGCTTCAGTACTTCGTGCAGTCTCAGATGTCTGGTTTTCTGCCGCACTTTCTTTTGGAGGAAATTCGAGGGCAGGATCATTTTCATCAAAATCTGCATCATACTCTGGTGGAAGATTTTTAGGCTGAGGAGGAAGACCCGGCCATTCAAGCTCATCTGCTGGAGCAGGAGTTTCTGGTGTTGTAAGAGCAGCAAATTCCTCCTGAGTAAGCATTGAAGTCTGTGCTCCACTTTCAGCTGCAGGCTCTGCAGGCTTTTCAACAGCTTCGGTAACAGATTCTGCTTTTTCACTTTCTTCTGAAACTGTTTCTTCGTAAGGCTGTATATCATCGAGAATGGCATCAAAAATTGTACCCTTCTTTGAAGTTTCATCCTCATCATCTTCTTCGTCATCATCAGCTTTTTTGAATTTGTTCTTTAATTTATCAAAAAGGCTTTCCTTTGGAACCTTCAGCTTTGAAAGCTTTTTGAATTCTGGAAGCTCACTTTCATCATCTGATTTTTCATCAGACATATCATCAGAAAGAGTTACCGGCTCTGACAAATCAGCTTCTTCGTCTGAAAGCTTTGTTTCTGAAACTTCTTCTTTTAATACAGAATTTTTACCTACTGTTTTTCTCTTAAGATTTTTAAAACCACCATGATTAATTTTATCAGCAATTATTCCTGTACCAAGATATTCAATTACAACAAGCATTGCTCCTGTGACCAGGGCAATAAGTATTTTTGCAATCGCAAATGGAGAATGATCAAGCTTTATTATAGAACGAACAATACTTTCTGTAACAACACAGGTAAAGAATGGAATGAGCGCGGTAAGAAGACGGAGGGTCTTTCTGGCTGTCCACCTGGAGGCAAAGCAGGAAAGACCTGAAATAAGCAGAAAACCTGGAATTAGAATGCTGCAAAAACCGTAAACTGAATACAGCATATCTCCGAGTAAATACAAAATATTATTATGACCTGGACCACTTACACCATAATCCAGGGGTAAAAGAATCAAACTGATTGTAAAAAGGGCCGCCAGCGCAAGCAAAACGGCTCCGGTTATGATACTAGACTTATTAGATGCTCTCATACTTCCATTATCGGAAAATTAAAAAATGATTTTAGGATTTTTTAATTAATTTTAAGAGCATCTGATTCTCTGACTTTTTTTGTTTTTTCTAACTTTAGAAACTAAACTTCGCATTCAGACAAAGACTGCTTAAATCCTTGTAAGCTCCATACTTTCCATCCTTATCCGGGCCAGGAATAAATATGAAGGCTTTTAAGCCAATATTAATCTGATCTGATATGCTGTATTTTACTGATGGAGAAAGCATGCTGTCAAAATCATTAAAGCCTAAAAGTCCTGAAAAACTAAGTTCAAGAGTTTCATTTACAAGTGATTTTGAAAGACTAAGCGTTGCACCATGCATATAGGCATCTTTACGCTCCAGAGTATCCAGCTGTCCAAAAAGGACATCACAATAGTACTGGGCTGTCATTGTCCAGCCGCTTGGCATCCAGTCAATTCCGGCAAGAGCAGAAAGCTGATTTCTTTTTTCTGAAAGTTCAACTTCTGAATTAGTCTTCATTTTTTCCTGAATTATTTTATCTGCTGCTTTCTGGAAATGACGTTGCGGGAAAAAGGCTGTCTCAAGGCGAAGCACTGTTTCTCCGATTGGAAGAGCCGCATCTGCACCAAGCATTGCCATCTGCTTATATTTTCCGCTTACAGTCAAGCCCTTTGGCATTGCAGAAGCCGGATTCCCCGGAATTGCAGGCTCTCCTAAAGCAACTGTATAATCTAATAAAGGAGTATCTTCCCAACCATAAAAGCCGTAGAGTGAAAGATCAAAGGCAGAAAAATATCCCGAAAGTCTCAGACCGTATTCTCCATTCCAGATTGCAAGCTCTGGCTTTTCAAGTTTCCCGATTGTAACAGGAAGCTTGAGGATTTTATTCATTGCAGGAAGAGGAAAATCTACGCTTGAGGGAACTACAAATTTTCGAAGAGAATTTCCTTCTTCAAGTGGCAGGGCAGCCGGCGTAAAAAATGGAATCCAGTAAGCATCTGCTGTAAACTGATTTCCTGAAATTGAAAATCGGATTGCATCGATGGCAAGCTTTGAATCGTCAGAGGTCATTGCGGCAAGACTACTCATATCTGACGGACACAAAACATTTGTGATGTCTATTCCATCAGCTTTTCCCCAGGCTGCTTTCTGACGGCCTATGCGAACTCCCCAGATAGAATCTGTGTAATCCACCCATAACTCTCCAAGTGAAAGATTAAGACCCCTGGAAAGATTTCCTCCCTCGGTGTTTGCGGCATCATAAGAAATGGTTGCCTCAGCATAAGCTGAACTGTTTCCATAATAAGCGTCCAGCTTGCCGGTAAAGTTAGTTGTGCCTAAATTGAGGCGGCCGGCTGCTTTGTCGCTGTCTGTCCAGGGAGCTCCGACGCCCCAGAGAGTTTCTATGTCTCCTGAGAACTGTGCGCCGCCTTCGGCTGTGAGCAGACTAGTGGCGAGAACTCCGAGTAGTGTTAGTAAAATTATTTTTTTCATCTTATACGTCCCTTCTCAAGCGCAGCTACAGTAAACAAGGAGTCATCAATATCGCCCTCGTCATACTGAATATTCTTACTTTCAATGAGCGACCAGGTGCCTGACTGAACATTTTCCATCTTCATCTTCTGGGCAGTTGTAAAGCCTTTGATTGTTGTAAAATCTGTGCAGGTAAGAACGCGGTGAAGTGTGTCCTGGCGGTCGTAGAACTCACACTTGCGGAGAATGTAATCTGCCTTACCGATGTAGCTGATATAGCGTGGATCTTTTTCTGTGTGGGCCTTGCTGATGCATTCAACCTTGTAGCAGGCAACCCCGTCTACGTTATCTTCGCCTAACAAATTGTAATCATACTTATTAAGACTGCGGTCTCCCATATCCTGATAGGTGAAGTCTGTTCCCATAAAGCTTCCTTCGCTTTCGCTGCCACTCGAAGCGATACGGCGTGTCTTTTTCATTGCTGGCATGTAGAGCCAGTTGTCAGAATCCTTGTCTTCTTCTTCATAATCAAAAGTGAGGTAGCCGGTTCCTGCAACATCCTTTGGTGTAGTGAAAACGATAACGCTTTTTTCTACATCACCATAATCCTTGCTCTTCATAATCACTTCGCGGATTCGGTCTGAACCTTTCTTTGAGTGGATTGTGAGAGTAGCTGTTGAAGAGGAAGTTTTAGGCTCCGCAACCTCATCTGCTTTTTTCATAATGTCGTAGCCGGTCTCTGCATTAAGAGCTGCGACTATAAGAATTGTGGAAATCATTGATAAAATCTTTTTCATATATTTACTCCTTGTAATCAGCTAAAAGCTTTAAGCTATTAGCTATTAGCTATTAGCTATTAGCTTTTTCTTTCCCAAACGGCTTAGTTATAAACAACAGCACCGGTGTCAGCGTATAGTCGGCAATCAAAGCACTGCCAAGACCTACAATTGAAAGCCAGCCGATATTTACGAGAACTGTCATTGTGCTTGTAAGGAAGATTCCGAACATTGCACAGAGGATGACTGTTGTCATAATCATTGTTTTGCCGATTTCGCGGTATGAGTTCAAAACTGCCGAACGGTAGTTTCCTGTAAGCTCGAAGTGGTATTTGATATGATTTGTAAAGTGGATTGTATCATCGACCGCAATACCAAGAATCATAGGCATAATCATTGCGGTAATCATATCCAGGTTTACGGCGGCATATCCCATAATTCCACCGATAATAACAATTGGCGCAACATTTGGAATCATTGCGATAAAGCCTGTGCGGAATGAAGTAAAAGCAAGAATCAAGAGAAGCAGAATTACCAGCAGCGAAGTTCCAATCGAACGGATTGAACCGCGAACCAGCTTGCCGTTCATCTGAGCATACTGAACAACCTCACCTACTACACCTGCATTTGATGCATCAGGGAAAAGTTCTTTACACCATTTTTTTACATCCTCAAGATTGCGGACAATCTCTTCACCATCATAACCATTGAGCTCTATGTGAAGGTATCCGGCCTTAAAATCTTCACTGACATAATCGTAAAGGTCGCTTCCACCAGAAATCTCATAAAGGAACATTTCCTGGCTCACTAAATCCTGGTCATCAGGAATTACATAAGCTGCCGGATCGTCACCATTCAAAGTGCGGTTCATCTCCTTAACAACCTTAGTTACAGAAGAAACACGAGGCTTACCGTTAGAAACCTTTGTAGAACTCAAAGTTCCTATGCGCGCAGCAAGCTCGTCCATGTTTTTAAGAACATCTGGATTTTTAAGTGCGTCTTCTTCCTGATATTCAACAAGAACTTCATAGCTGTACTGACTTCCAAGCTGACTGCGGGTAATTTCCATTAAACGGTGAATGTAAGGTGTTCGCTCGCCCATC
>CAMNGG010000413.1 GCA_946537975.1 uncultured Treponema sp.
TTCTTGAAGTCTCTGTCAAAACGAAGCTGTGAAACTTCAACCATCTTAATCTTTGCATTATCTTTATCATTTGTTTTTACAGTCTTCTTACCAAAAATACCCATTTTCACTTCTCCTTATGCAATTTCTTTATCCAGTTCTTCAAGTTTGCTGTTCAGCATATTGATGGTTTCTTCATCTTCATTCTGGTCAATAAAGATTTTCTTCATAACGTTTCTTGCCAAATCAACAACCTTATCATCTTCAAGATGTGCAGCATAATGATTAAGCATAGCTTCGGTCTTATGACCAGAGAGAGCCATTACATAACGTTTGTCTTTTACATAATCCAGCATTCGTGAACAGAAGAAGTGGCGCCAGGAATGGAAACAGATTTCTTTCGAGTTTTCATAACCAATGTCTTTAAGTGCGCGTTTGAGGTATTTATTAAACTGTTTACTGTCCATTGGTTTTTCAGGTACTGTGCTGTAGAAAATGAATCCATTATCAAAGGGATTAAAGTCTGCAAGCATCTTGAGTTTCAAATAAAGCTGATGGGAAATAGGAATAGGCACAGAACGTTCTTCGCCATTCTTACAGCATTTCAACCCATCGTATTTGGACCAGCTTTTGCGTACATAGATTTCATCATCACCAAGATCATCAATTGTGAGTGCCTGGATTTCTCCGGCTCGCATTCCTGTGTGCATTGCAAGTTCATTTGCAATCTTTGCTTCGTCATTATCCCAATCAAGTTCCATGAGGCGGTTTGCAGTTTCCATATCAATGACTTTTCGTTCTTTACTCTGATTGGAACATTTGATAATTCCATCAAAGCAATTGTTTTGTGTCAGGTCGTGATAGTAAGCCCACTTCATAGGAATTGTGATTGTTTCAATAATTGAGTTTACAGTTTTAGGTGCAAGCTTCTGGGCTTCATCGCTAGAGAAGAATGCTTCAACATCGTTTCTTGTAATTTCACCAACACATTTTCCGGCAAGACGAGGAATCCAGTAAAGGCGGGTTCTGCTCATAAGTGTTGCACAATACTGACGATGGATAGACTGTTTCTTTCCAAGTTTCTCTCTTACATAAGGAGACTTTTCAAAATCCCAGAAGTTTTCGAGGAAGTCTTCAATCGGAATACTTCCCTTTGAAGATTTAGGAACGGCAGAGTAGAGGTAGTTTCTTTCCTTCAGAATCTTGATGATTGTCTCAATGTCTTCTGTATCAAAGTCTGTGGTGCGTAAATCATTGAAAAGTCTGATCTTATCAATGCTCTGAACTTTGGAGTCCTTGCTGTTTACTCGGACAGGAATGTTTCCGGTTACAATCCATTCCATAACCTTGCGTTCAGCTTCTGCACGGTTTTTGCAGCCAGTAGATTTGTTGTTGGAAAGACTTCCATCTGCAAGACGGATTTGAGCGTAATAAAACCCAGTATGGGCTTTAAAAATTAAATAGGGCTTAGCCATATTCACCTCACTAAGACCGTAAACAAGTTACTTTAATTGTTTACTTAAATTAGTAATTTGAATCACGCTAAGCCCTACTTGATTGGGTTTAGTAGTGTGCTATTTCCTTATAACATAAAGATTTAGCAGTATAGCGGGGGCAGGACTCGAACCTGCGGCCTCCGGGTTATGAGCCCGACGAGCTGCCAACTGCTCTACCCCGCGTCGTATTGTTTGGGTATTATAGGTGAGTTGGCGGTAATTGTCAAGAGTTGGGGGCGGGGATTTTGTGGAATTTAGCAAAAAAAATGCGAAATTTTGGGATTTTTTTGCGTTTTATTGCGGTTTTGCGCGGTTTGTTACGGTAAAGGGCTGCCAATGCGGCGCGGATTACTCTTTTTCGGGATTGGTCAGGGCAGAGTATTTTATGCGGCATTCAATAATTGACATCAGCACTACTGCAACAGAGAACCAGCGCAGGCTGTTTGCAAAGCCGGCAAAAAAGTCATAAATGCCATGCAGCAGCACTGCGATAATCAAAAACGAAACGCGGCTCGGTTTATTTCTGCAGCTGAAAATAAAAAGACCGCAAAGTCCGGTACACATCATGTGAATTACATCAGAAGTCATGATTCTTACTGCAATCTGGCCGTAGAGCAAAGTAGCGCCGCGGCTGTTTGCAATCTGCAGGTGGTCAAAATAATATACAACTGATTCAAAGCAGCCCAGGGCAAGGCCTGCAACAAAGGCAAGCTGAAGAAAATCGCGGGCCTCGTGTGATTCTGTCAGATTTTTATGAGGCAGGAAAATCAGGATGAGGGTCTTAAAAAGTTCTTCAATCAGGCCGTAAAGCAAAAGTGATTTTAAGAGGGCGTGTAAAATCGGGGAAAACCCGATGCCTGGAAGTTCCGGCAGGAAAAACTGAATAAAAGAAATCGGCAGAACGGCAATCAGGCCAAGTAAAACTGCAATCAGCTGCCAGGTGATTTTGAGCTTAAAGGCAGTTGAAAAAATTACTATTGCAAGAATCAGAGGAAGAAAACAAAGTGCAATTCCCATGGAAGCCTCCTGAATAAACCGTGCTCAGCAGATGGTAAAAATGCCAATCCCC
>CAMNGG010000414.1 GCA_946537975.1 uncultured Treponema sp.
CTTCTCTAAGTTCGTCGTACTCCGCTACATCGGTGTACTGGTTGCAATCGTAATGTTCACATCAAGCTACCTGGCAATGACAATCATTCCGGGAATACTGAATGTGTTCGAACCTCGGTTTATTAGTAAGAAAACAAAATAAAAAGATTCTCCGGTCAAGCCGGAGAATGGCAAAAACGTCATCCCCGGGCTTGACACGGGGATCTCAAAGGAGATTTATATGAAACTTTCAAAGACATTCGCAGTTTTGACTGCACTCACAATTTTCGCTGGTTCAGCTTTCGCCGACACAAAGGGAACTGAAATCATGACAACTGTAGCAAATTTCAAAAAGCCTAGCTTCTCCCGCAGTCAGGTAATTATGAGCCTGCAGGACAAGAGCGGTTCAAAAGAAGACCGCCAGATTATTGAGTACGGAAAAGAAGCCGACGGAAAAACTTACGTTGTAATGGACTTTAAGGGACCTGCTTACGTAAAGGATACACGCTTCCTTCAGATTACAAATGACAAGGGACCGGATGACAAGTTCATTTATCTGCCATCGCTTAAATCAGTTCGCCGTGTAAACTCAAGCGAAGGTTCAAAATCTTTCATGGGTTCAGATGCAACTTACGATGACCTTTCTACACGTGATGTTTCTGAAGATGACCACGAGTATCTTCGCGAAGAAAAGATGACTGTTGAAAGCGGCGTAACTTATGACTGCTATGTAATTAAAGAAGTTCCTCACGATAAAAAGGGAACTCAGTATAACTACCGCATGGTTTGGGTTGATAAGGCAACAATGTACCCGATTCACACAGAGATGTACGACAAGAACGACAAGCTGGTAAAGGTTCTCGAAGTTTTGAAAATTCAGAAAATCAACGGCTACGACATGCCGATGGAAAACAAACTCAAGAATGTTCAGACCGGCCACAGTACAACTCTTAAGATTCTCAAGGTTGAGGTTGATAAGCCTCTCCCTGACAGAGTGTTTACACAGAACTTCCTTACTACAGGAAAATAAAGTTGTCATTCCGAACTTGTTTCGGAATCAATAACGAAGATGCTGAACCTTCGCAGCATAGCTGCTCGGAGACTCGCTAAAAACAGTCCACTGGACTGTTTTTGCCCTGCTTTTGCAGTGCCGCTCCCTAAGTTCAGCATGACATAAATTCGAGGTAATCATGAAACTTTCTAAATACATTCTTATAGCTTCGGCTCTTTTAATGGGTGCTGTTGCTTATGCTGATGACTTTGACAGCTTCGGGGACTTCGGCTCATTTGGAGATGATGGAACTTCCGGTGCCGCAAGTAAGCTTGAAGTAAACGGAAGTGCGGATGTAGATATCCGTGCTTATGTGGACACTGAGGATAAAGCAGGAGACAACCGCTCTACTGAAGAAAAAATCGGAATGGATGTAAATCCCGCAGCTGCTCTTGAATTTAAATACAGCGGAAGTAAATCTGATGTTCAGCTTAATCTTAAGATTGATGAGGATACTGTAAAAAATCATCCTGTTGATATTATTGATGAAGCAGTTCTGCGCGGCTATTTCGATAATCTGACAGTTGAAGCGGGTAAAATGAAAATCGTCTGGGGCAAGGGAGACAAGCTTCATGTCATCGATAATTTTAATGCGGACGATTATTCAGATTTTATCATTCCAGATTACATTGACCGCCGTATAAGCACTCCAATGGTTCGTGCAGTTTACAGTCTGCCTGTAGCAAATATCAATATTGAAGGCGTTTATACTCCGCTTCTTGCAACTGATCGTTTTGCAACTGAGGGCTGCTGGACTCCGGCACAGGTTACAGCTCTTACAGAAGGTGCAAGAAAAATAGTTTCTATGAATCTTCTGGGGCTTGAAGGTAAAGCTGCTGCCGCAAATGCTGAGGCTGCCGCAGATACAACAAGTACAAAAGCGGCAAAACAGCGGGAAGCTCTTGCTGCTGACAAAGCATATCTTGAATATCTGACTTTTGCAAATAAGCTTTCAGCTAATCCGAATTCAATATATCCTGATGTAAAGAATCTTAAGTATGGTCAGTATGGACTTAGAGTTCTCGGAACAGCTGGAACAGTTGATTTAGGTGCAAGCTACTATTACGGATGGTATAAGCAGCCTTCTGTAAATTATTCAAGCTATATTAAGAGTATTGAAACTATGGTAAATCAAATTGCTGCGGATCCGACATCTTTAGGCCTGTATCAGGGCCTCCTTGCACAGGGTAAATCACAATCTGAAGTGCTTCAGTCTCTTGCCGTAGCAAACGGCTGGCAGTTTGGTCTTCCTGTTCTTGCTTACGACCGTAAACAGACTTTCGGACTTGAGTGTGCAACAGTTCTCTGGCACTTTAATGTACGAGGTGAGCTTGCATATAATCTGACTGATGATATTGCTGGTACAGATCCCTGGGTACATAACAATTCCATTGCCTGGCTTGGCGGTTTTGATATAGACCTTCCTTTCTGGAATGCAAATCTTAATGTTCAGGAAACTGGTACTTTGATTCTTAATGGGGATGAGTGTGATAAGAATCATAAAAAGTATGCAGAATATTCAGCAAATGATGTTGATTATTCAAAGAAAGGTTATACAAACAATAAGATTGTTGCGAACTTTTCGACATCATTTATGAACGATAAACTTGCACCGGAAATAACTGTAATGTACGGTATTGAACGAGGTGACCTTGTAGTTATGCCAAAGCTTACTTATAAGCCGGATCAGAATCTTACATTCACAGCCAGTGGTATGATTATCAACTGCGCAAATGAAGACAGTGAGTTTTACGGCTGGCGCAAAAACAGCTTTGTAAGCCTTAAAGCTAAATATCAGTTTTAGTGGTTCTGTGTCATTCCGAACTTGTTTCGGAATCTCATATACAAAGATGCTGAAACAAGTTCAGCATGACAAATAAGAAAGTTCAGTATGACAAAGAACAAAGAAAAAACCTCTTCCCCAATCAATAAAATAAAACTTGCCCGAGCCTTTGATCTTTGCAAAGAAGCTGATATCCGCTACGAAGATTATATAGACCGCGTCCTCTGCCTTCCTCGTAATGCCGCAAAAGATATTCGAAAAGTTGCGGAAGAAGCGGCCGTTGCCATTGCGTCTGGAATTGCCCGCCGGGGAGCAAAGCCTCTTGTAGTTACAAACATGACATTTTTGCAGA
>CAMNGG010000415.1 GCA_946537975.1 uncultured Treponema sp.
TAGGTACCAGTTTTGCAGAAAAGTCCGCGTACCTTACATCCTGAAATTTAAAAAGAATTTCTTGAATCGGAGACATAAGATAATTATAGAGACTTCCCCCTCACTATGCAATTCATTAAAATGCAAACTATGAATACCGAATTAAAAATACGAGATGCCCAGCTAGACGACGCACAGCGTCTTATTGAAATTTACGCTCCTTATATAACCGAGACAGCGGTTTCCTTTGAATATGAAGTCCCGACAGTTGACGAGTTCAAATCAAGAATTAAAAAAATCAAGGAAAAATATCCTTATCTCGTTTGCGAAAAAAACGGTATCATTGTGGGTTATGTTTATGCCAGTGCCTACAGCAAGCGGGAGGCTTATGACTGGACGGCAGCTACTTCTATTTATGTTGATAAGAATTGTCGCAGAATGGGTGTTGGCTCTCTACTTTATTCCCAGCTTGAAGAGCGACTTAAAAAAATCGGAATAGAAAATCTTCTTGCAGGCGTTGCTTATTGCGAACGGGAAGATCCCTACCTTACAAAAGACAGCTACCTCTTTCATACAAAAGAGGGCTACGTTATGGCAGGTCATTTAAAGGATGTAGGCAAAAAGTTTGACCGCTATTACGACCTGCTCTGGCTGCAGAAAAAGCTGTAGGCTGTACCTGATTTTTAGCGGTCGTTCTTACGGTCGTTTACCCATTGAGTTCTGCGTTCCGCTTCACTTTTAAACCATAGAATTGCATCACAAAAGGAAATATTGAAGGATTCTCCGTCCCAGGTTGAAATATCACCAAGAAACCAGTTCGATGTATAAAAATATAAATCAGTTGTAAATTGTGAAATTAAAGTCGTTTCCTTTTTCTCAGATTTTGAAATATATTTTTCTTTAAGTGAATTAGAGATTTCTTTTGATTCTGCTGGTGGAAGCATATCAAGCCAGAGGGAAACAAGCATAAGCTTTCCTTCATAAAAACCAAGATAAAGATCAACCTTTTTGTCTTTTAATACAGCTTCTTCAGGAATCTGAATATTTTCAATAACGACAGAAGTTTTTCCCGAATATTTAGAAAGAGTGTAGCCTCTTTCTTTTATAATGGTTCTTACCTCCTCTTCATTCATGCCAGGAGTAAAGCCGGAAAAGCCATTGAAATCTTCAGAAAATAAAGCGGTCGAGATAAAAAATATCGTAATTAATAAAAAAATCATTTTCATAAGAACAGTTTACCATAGCTGTGTTGTCCCTTCAATAAAGAATAAATGCATGGCTGAGAAAGATAGAATCAGAATGTTAGTACTTGCTAACATCTTAACAAAGTGTTATTCTGTCTTAATAAGTTAGCGCTTACTAACATAACTTATACAGGAGGAATTTTGTGGGAACAATAGTCATAATCTTCATTTTACTTTTGATTGTGGCCCTGGCTGTAAAAAGTGTAATTCATAGAATCAGACATGGTTCAGCATGTTGCGGAGAACGTGATGCTCCCGAAAAGAAAATACACCCGGCAGATAAGGATAAATCACATTACCCCTATAAATATATTCTTTCTGTAGATGGAATGCACTGCTCCAACTGTACCCGTCATGTAGAAAATGCCCTGAACTCTATAGATGGTCTCTGGGCAAGTGCAAGTCTTGAAAAAAAATCAGTAACAGTGTTGTCAAAAAGGGAAGTTGATGCGGCTGATTTTGAAAGCGTAATCCGCGAGGCTGGTTACACAGTTTTATCAGTTATGAAAGAAACGTCATGCTGAACACGCTTCAGCATCTATATAAAAGATTCCGAAACAAGTTCAAGGTGACGACAAAGGAGTTATAAGAGTGAAAAAATTAAATGAACTCAAAAAGGAGCAGACCGCAGTTATCGCTTCAATAAACGGCGATACCCGCTTTGTAAGTCGAATTACTTCAATAGGAATTACTCCGGGCTGCAAAATCACAATTATCAAAAATGAAAAGCACCGTCCGCTGCTTGTTTATTCCCGTGACACAATGATTGCCCTGAACAGAAATGAATGTGAAAACATTATGGTTCAGCCGGCAGATGCAGAAGGAGGTGCCGCATGACAGACAAGGGAGAATTTGTAATTGCCCTCTTAGGACAGCCTAACTCAGGAAAATCAACACTTTTCAATGCGCTTACTGGACTTAAGCAGCACGTAGGAAACTGGCCTGGAAAAACAGTAGAAAAGAAAGAAGGAACTTTTGAATATAATGGACAGAAATATCTGGTAGCAGACCTGCCCGGAACCTACAGCCTTTCTGCAAACTCAGATGAAGAAATAATTACCCGAGATTATATTGCGGGCGGTAAGGCAGATGTAGTTTGTATTCTTGCAGACAGTTCTCAGCTTCAGCGCAGCCTTTACATGCTGGCCGACTATGCAGGAATCAGAGTTCCAACCTTACTCCTGTTAAACATGAGCGATGTCGCAGCAGAGCAGGGAAAGCAGATAGATTACAATGCAATTTCTAAAAAGCTTGGAATACCTGTAGTACTTTTTTCTGCTCAAGACAAAAAGAATTATAAGGGATTTTATAATGCGCTCGAAACCGCTCTTAATAAGAAAACTTTATTAGATTCATCTGCTCTTGAAGCTAAATATGAAACAATCGATGCTTACAAGGCAATAAAACCTCTTGTTCCGGAAAATGTAATTCCAGGCTATTCTTCAGTCTGGCTTTCTGCAAAGGCAGTAGAAGGAGACTTGCCGGTAACAGCAAAAATCAAAGCGGCATTGGTGGGAGAAAAAAGAGAGAAATTTAATGAGACAATAGCTCAAAAGCTCTTAACTTCAGACAATACAAATAAGGGTGTGCTTCTTACAGGCCAGGCAAAGTTTGACTGGATAGATGAACTTCTTGAAGGTTCCGTTGCATCTAAAACACAAACCCGTAAGCTTGGAAAATTTGACCGCATGATTACTCACCGCATCTGGGGAAAGCCGGTCGTAATCCTTACAGTCTTGTTTGGACTCATCGCTTCCTTTATTCCGGCCCTGCCGTTTATGGGAGTGGGCGGTGCAATAGGAGCACTGGCCGGTCCACTTACCCGTGGCCTTACAGCAATAAACTGCCCGGCCTTTGTAATTGCTCTGGTCTGCGACGTATTAATCAATTCCCTCAGCTTTATCTTTAAGATGTTGGGCTTTGTTTTTGGCGTAACTCTGGTATTTGGTTTGCTTGAAGAAGTTGGTGTTATGGCCCGCATCTCTTATGTTTTCGATAACACAATGGCAAAGCTCGGTCTTCAGGGAAAATCGGTTATGCCTTTCCTTGTAAGCTTCGGCTGTACAATGGGTGGTGCCGCAGGAGCCCGCGTAATTGATAACTGGGGACAGAAGGTTCTTACAATTGCTCTTGCCTGGGCCGTACCTTGTGGAGCAGCCTGGTCTATCATTCCTATGCTTTCGACAGTCTGGTTTGGCGGTGCTGCTCCTCTCATCATAGTCGCAATTCTCGCAACAATGATTCTTCATATGTGGATTACTTCAAAAATCTTTGGCCGCAAGCTTGTAAAAAAAGAAGACCGCTGTGGAATGATTATGGAGCTTCCTCCATATCATAAGCCGAAGTGGGGAGCCCTTTTCCGCTACGTGCTTGGACGTACAAAAGAAACCTTCTTCCGAGTACTTAAGGTAATTCTTCTTGTGGCTTTTGTTTTCTGGCTGCTTACCTTTACAAAAACCGGAAGCATGGATGAATCTGTTTTGTTCAAGGTTGGAAAGTTTATTGAACCGGTAACAAAAATCTTTGGACTTAGCTGGCAGACCTTTATGGCCTTTCTCGCTTCTTCAATCGGTAAGGAGGGTGCTGTAGGTGTTTTGAGTACAATCTTTACAGACCACAGCATGCTCACCGTTGGTTCTACAGTTGCTCCGACAGTTGCCTCAAACATCAACGAGCTCCTTGTTGCCAATGTTGCAAAGCCTGAAGCTCTTGCCCTGATTTTTGCAATGACCTTTAATATGCCTTGTATTGTTGCTCTTGCCGCAACCTATCAGGAAACTCACTCTGCAAAGTGGACAGCAATTATTGCGCTTTATTACACGCTCGGTGCTCTCGTGCTTGCCTGCATTGCATATCATATTGGTTTATTGATCTGGTAAAAAGGAGGGGGAAGTCTCCCCCTCGCTTCAGCCCGCGCTGCGGTCTTGCGCTACCCCCTCTGCGGGGCTCAAGCGCCGCCCCGCAACGCCTGGCTTTTTGATCGAATTATGGAAGAACTAATTAACTTACTCCGCGACGGTCATTCGCGTTCAATCGAAATGCTTGCGGCGGAGCTTAATACAACTACAGATGATATCAACCGCCGTATCGAATTCCTAGAACGCGCCGGCATAATCCGCCGCATTCTCAATATTAAAAACGACTGCTCAGGTGGCTGTCCCGGTGGACATTCCTGCAGCACTTGCCCCGGCTGTAAAGCCCATACAGGGAAGTCTGGGAGTACTCCATGCAAAGGCTGTCTGCCCGAAGGCGGCTTTAAGAATATGGGCCAGATGTGGGAAGTTGTTAACTAACGGTAGTTAGCAAAGCTTGAGTAAGAATATTTTAATTTCGCCAGTTTTTTGGAAGAAGACCTTCATTACGTTTGAAGACCTCGGAAAATTTACTGGCGTTTGCGTAACCGCAGCGGCCGGCAATTTCTGTTATAGAAAGGTTTGTCGAAACCAGAAGATTTTTTGCCAGTTGAAGGCGGGATTTTGTGCGGTATTCATTTATTGTGAGGCCGTACATTTCCTTAAAAACTTTTTGGAGAGTAGTACGGTTTAAGCTAACTTTCCGGGCTAGCTCTTCAATAGAAATTTCTTTTTCAAGATTCAGGTTTATAAGTCGGCGGACATTCTGAACCTTACGGCCGGTAGTCCCGCTGAAATACAAATCTGTTGTATCCCGTTTATCTTTTCTCTCCATCATTAAAAGTAAAGCATGAATCACAGCAAGCTTGAGTTTGTAAGGAGAATATTTTTCTGGAAGTCTTGTCATCTCCATAAAGAGCTTTTCAAGTAAATCATCGGCAGGGTAGGTAACTACAGAATCTCCGGAACGGATTTGGCTGAAAAAATCAGCTGCTATAAAATCTTTTGTATCAAAAAAATCATTCAGAAAAGCAAGTGCTTCTTCGGTAAATATAATCAGGCTGAGGCAGTTCATTCCGCTTCTTCCAAGACTGCATTTTTTTACAGCACTCTTACTGTTGAAAATCAGGACATCGCCTTTGTCACCGCTGACAAACTGCCTGTTCAGTAATTCAAAGTCGCCGTGACCGTCAACAATGTACATAATTTCAATTGCATCAACCTCTTTCTTTTCTGCCTGATAGTTAGGGTTGTAAGCCTCAAGCTCTGAATAGACGAGTTCAATCCCCTTTGCAATATGATTATGTTTCATAATGCCTTCGCCAACCGGTTCTATTAAACGGAATACCTCCTCACTCTCGCACTTGCTTATCAGGTGCATATAAGTTAGAAAAAGTTTTTCTGCTGGTATTGTCGAAATATTAGATTTGAACTCGTCCTTCATTTTTTATTCCTTAAATCTTCTTAAAACCCCGGAAGGCCTTAATCATCAAAATAATTGCAATTACAAGTACAACAAGGTCTGTAATCAGTTGTGCATAGAAAACGCCCTTTACTTCAAGGCCTGCGACGTGAGGCAAAATCACAACCAGCGGAAGGAAAAGAACTAACTGTCTTGCAAGAGCCAATACCGAAGCACCACCTGCCTTACCAATTGCCTGGAAGAAGGTAATTGAAAGAATCAAAACGCCGTAACAGATGTAAGCTCCAAAGAGAACTCTCAGCATTGGTGCACCTTCAGCAACAATCGCTGCATCAGTAATAAACATAGAAAGCATCTTTACCGGGAAGCACATAATTGGAATGTAGAAGAGAAGAGCCACGACGGTTGCAGAAATCATAAAGGTTCTTGTGAACTTGCCAACACGGTCAAAGAGCTTTGCACCATAGTTAGTTCCGATTGCCGGCTGAAAGCCCTGACTGATTCCCCAGAGCGGAATAAAGGCAAAGGCCTGTAAACTGAGGCCCGCACCAAGAATTGTCTGCCACTGGCTTCCACCCCATTTAGCAGCGGTGCTGTACAAAATTGTCTGCTGAACCATAGACATTACCTGCATAAGCATTGCAGAAACGCCAACGCTCAGAACAGGCTTTACAAGCTTGCCTTCAAAGCGGATTTTATGAATGCGCACATTATCACTCTTCTTAATAAAATAGAAGAAGGACATGCACATCAAAACAAACTGAGAAATGATTGTCGCAAAGGCTGCGCCGAGAACACCTCTTTCGGCACCAAGTACCTTGATAAGAATCGGGTCAAGAATGATATTGAGGATGGCGCTGGTTGCCATGATAATCATTGCCTTTTTAAGCTTGCCTTCACCACGCATAATCATGTTTGTAGACTGGCCAAGGTTTACAAAAAGTGAACCGCAGAATACAACGCGGAGGTAAGGAATAGCCTGTTCAAGAACTTCGCCTTCAGCTCCGGCAAGAGTCAAAAGCTGGTGGGTGAAAATCAGACCAAAAACTATAACCAGGGTTGAAAGCACTGTAACAAAGGAAATCAGGTTTCCCATTATGCGGTCAATTGTATCTCTGTCCCGCTCTCCAATTGCACGCGAAAGGACCGAAGCAGAGCCCTGACCAATTAAAGTTGCAATTCCGCTGTTGATGAGGGTAAAAGGATAAGAAACCTTTACCGCTGTCATTGCAACAGGACCAACCATCTGTCCTACAAAAACGGCATCCATAAAATTATAGAGCCCGATTACAACCATACCGAGCACAGCCGGTACACTCAGAGTGAGCATTGTCTTAAAGACATTTCCGCTGACTAACATTTCGCGGGTGTCCTGCTTATCACTCATA
>CAMNGG010000416.1 GCA_946537975.1 uncultured Treponema sp.
GTTATTCTTAATATATCCCGGAAATGATTCGTTCCACTCGCGATGTGATCAAATTCGTTTATTGTGTCAAAAGGCAGGATTAATTCAGGATTAAGCTATGTTGAAAAAACTGGCAGGGGCTTTTATTGGAGCCATAAAAAAGTTTTTCACCAGGTTCTTCTGTTTTTTAATTCGTGCTTATCAAATTTGTATTTCGCCATTGCATGGGCCAACCTGCAGATTTACTCCCACTTGTTCTGCATATGCGCTCGAGGCAATTCAAAAATACGGACTTGGTAAGGGTCTTTTACTTTCAATTAAGCGAATTCTCAAATGCAATCCATTTCACGAAGGCGGGTATGACCCCGTTCCATAGGAGATTAAAAATTGGATAAAAATACTATATGGGCGATTGTCCTTTCTACTCTTGTAATTATTGCATCCTATCTGATTTTGCCAAAATTCATTCCAGGCTTAAATCCGGCTTTTTCAAGACAGAATACAGTTCAGACAACAGAAGATACTACTGAGCTTGCTCAGGCTGCTGAACCACAGGAGTTAAATCTTTCTGAACTTTCTGAAACTGATATAACAGAGGATTCAGAAACTGCTGAGGAAGCACAGACTGCACTTGTAGAGCAGAAATATACAATTAAAACTGATAAGGTTGAAGCAGTCTTTACAAATAAGGGTGGAGATATTATCAGTTACAAGCTGCTCGACCATAAAGATATGGATACCAGCGATTTTGTTCAGCTTTCGGATAATGTTAATAGCAAAAACAGAACCTGTGCAATTGCGTTCGGTAAATCAGATGCAAAAATCATTGATGAAATTTTTGATACAGAAGTTAATGGTAAAACAATTACCTTTACAAAAACAATGAACGTAAACGGTAAGAAAACAACTCTTCGTAAAGTCTATAGCTTTATGGATGGCGAATATGTTTTCAAGCTGGATGTTCTTATTCATACTGCTGATTCTACTGGTATTGATATTGGTGGTACTGCTTATACCCTTAGAACTTCTCCACAGATTGGACCTCATTTTAATCCAAAACAGAACCGTTACGAGCGCCGTGAGTTTATTGCTTATAATGGCCAGAAGTATAAAAAGATTATTCTCGGAAACGGTCAGTTCAAGGAATATGAAAAAGATTTTATCTGGAGCGGAATTGCTGGAAAATACTTTGTTGAGCTAGTAGTTCCTTCTGCTGCAGAAAATATTAAAACTGCTTATTATTCATCTAATGTAGAAATCAATAATTATGCAAATGCACAGGCTTTGATTGAGCGAAATGCTTTCTCTGGCTCTGATGTTTCTGATACTTATTATATGTATTTTGGTCCTCGTAATGATAAGGATCTTAAACGCTATAATATTGCGGAAAACAATGGCTGGAATTTTGGTGGTAAAAAGCTTTCTCAGGCTTTACAGACCAGCGGCTGGCTCAACTGGCTCGAAAAGATTCTTAAGGTTGTACTTGAGTTCCTTAACAAGCTTGTTCACAACTGGGGTCTTTCAATTATCATTATGACAATTCTTCTTAAGCTTATAATGTTCCCTCTTTCAAAGAAACAGTCTTTGGGTTCTTTGAAGATGCAGGAGCTTCAGCCTAAAATGAAGGCTCTTCAGGATAAGTACAAGAACGATCAGCAGAAGCTTCAGCAGGAAACTTCTAAGCTTTATCAGCAGGCTGGTTATAACCCTGCAAGCGGATGTCTTCCAATGCTTTTCCAGTTCCTGGTTCTCTTTGCAATGTATAACCTCTTTAATAATTACTTTGAGTTCCGTGGTGCTATGTTTATTCCTGGCTGGATTCCAGATCTTTCTACAGGAGACAGTGTATTTACCTGGGAAAAGAATATTGCAATCATTTCTTCAATGACAGGAAATCATCTTCGTCTTTTACCTGTAATCTATGTTATTACTCAGTTGTTATCAGGTAAGATAACTCAGTATGGTCAGGCAGGTACTGCTGGTCAGAGTCAGGCTACAATGAAGTTTATGATGTACGGTATGCCTTTGATGTTCTTCTTTATGTTCTACAATGCACCGTCTGGACTTTTGCTTTACTGGCTTACAAGTAATATTCTGCAGATTTTCCAGCAGCTGATTATCAATAAGATGATGAAGGAAAAGAGAGCAGAAAAAGAAAACGGTGGTTTTACAGCTAAAACACAGACTGTAATTCCACCAAAAGCTAAAGGAAAGAAAAAATAACCTGTCATTCCGAACTTGATTCGGAATCTCAATAACAGAGATGCTGAAACAAGTTCAGCATGACAATAAAGTATAGGAGACTTGAAAAAAATGACTTACGAGTTTGAAGGAAAAACTGAAAAAGAAGCTATTGAAATGGCAGTAAATGAGCTTGGTCTTGAACGCGACCAGTTTGATGTTGAGATTCTTGAAACACAGAAAAACTCAATTTTCAAGAAAGGCTATGTAAAAATCAGAGTTCATACTCTTGATGATAATGAAGGTAATGCAAGCTGGGCAGGATCTGCTTCTGAAGAAAAACATTCCCGCCTTGTTGCGGATCCACTTCCTCAGGGTGAATTTGAACAGAAGCTTATTGAGTTCATCCAGAATGTAATTGAAAAAATGGGTTACGATGTAAAGGTTGAGGTTTCTTACCGCGAAGAGCGCAAGCTTGGAATCCGTCTTGATTCATCTTATTCTTCAATTCTTATTGGACGTAAAGGAAAGAATCTTGATGCACTTCAGCTGCTTGCAAATATCTATGCAGGCCGCCTTGGACACGAAGAGGTTCGCGTAATTCTCGATACAGAAAACTATAGAATCCGTCGTGAGGAAACACTTGTTCGCCTCGCTTATACAACAGCAGATAAGGTTCGCCTTTCACACAATTCTATTCTGCTTGAACCAATGAATCCATTTGAAAGACGCCTTATCCACACAACCTTGAATGATATTCCTGATGTAGAAACAAAGAGTGAAGGTGAGGGAGTATTCAAGCAGGTTCGTGTTCTTTATAAAGGAATCCGCTAATGGGAAACAAACTAACGTTCGTTAGAAAAATGACAAGCCTTCTTACTGCGGGCGTTTTACTTGGCGGAGCTGCTTTCGCCGGGGAAAACGCAAAGGTAAAGGAACTTGTTGCTTCAAAATATTATAATACCCTGATTTCCAAAGGATTAGTTGCTGAATATCGTGATGATGGAAGTTCAGGTTTTAATCTTCTTCCACAGACCGTTTATTCATCCGCAATTAATCAGACACAGGTTGTAAAAGAAGCAAAAAATTTTCCTTACACTTATGAAGGGCTTTACCTTCTTAGTAAAAAGGAACTTCTTGCAAAAGGCACTTCAGGAAAAACTGAAATCACAATTCAGGATGTTGCTGATACTGTCCGCTCTATTTCTAAAATGCAGGGAATGAAATATTATTCCACTACAAAAAAGAAAGAATGCGTATTGTATGAAAAAACATATATGATTGCGGGCCCAAAGGATAAAACAAAAATTGCAGATCAGAATACTGGAAATGCCGACGGACAGATTTCTTACTGTCTTCAGGATGACAACAGCTTTGGTATAAATACTTATAAGCTTTCTTATCGTCAGAATGAAGATACTCTGTGGTGCAATTTTTCTATTATGGATAAAATGGGATTAGGTCCATTTAAAGCAATCTATCCTGGAAAAATGATTATCAATATTCTGGTAATAGATTGTGGAGATGATTTACTCTTATATTTATGCACAGATACAGACAGCATAAAATTCCCTGGTATAAGGGGTCAGATAACTGATTCAATGTCCAGCCGAATGGATGCTGTTTATAAATGGTTTATAACTCAATTCTAAGAGGGAAAAAATGAATCTTAAAAAAACTATTATTGCAGGACTTATGGCACTGGTTACAGTAACAGCTTGTACAGCTGCAAGTTCTAAGGGGAAAGCTATGGAAGCATTGAAAGGAAAAGAAGGTGTATTTGCACTTCTTGAAACAGAAAAGGGAGTTATTGTTCTTAATCTTTTTTACGAAGAAACTCCAATGACAGTTGCAAACTTTGTAGGTCTTGCAGAGGGAACTCTGGATGCGGCAAAAGGAAAGCCGTTTTATAATGGTCTTAAATTTCACCGTGTAATTTCTGACTTTATGATTCAAGGTGGTGATCCACTTGGTAACGGAACAGGTGGTCCAGGTTATAAGTTTGCTGATGAATTTGTTGAAGGAAAAATTTTTGATAAGCCTGGAAAGCTTGCTATGGCCAATTCAGGAGTAAATACAAACGGAAGCCAGTTCTTTATTACTCATGTCCCAACAGACTGGCTCAACTACAAGCACACAATTTTTGGCGAAGTTCTTGAAGGACAGGATGTTGTAAACAAGGTTGCTCAGGGAGATACCATTAAGTCTCTTACAATTATCCGACAGGGTGCAGATGCAGAAGCCTTCAAGGTAACACAGGCAAGCTTTGATGCACTTAAGGCCGAAGGTGTAAAGAAGGCTGCTGAGTTCCAGAAAAATCTTGCAAGTATAAAAGAAAAAGCAATGCTTCCTCAGATTAAAGATAAGATTGACGGTTTTACAAGAACAGACGATGGCATTTACTACAAAATTCAGAAGGCTGGAAGCGGTCCTGTTTGCGGTAAGGGAAAGAAGGTTACTGTAGGCTATAAATTGACTTTGCCAACAGGTGAACTTCTTGATGCTACAGAAGAATTTGTTTCTGGTTACCATTCGGCACTTGATTTTGTAACCGGTGCAGGAAAGATGATTTCTGGTTTTGACCTTATGGTTCAGGAAATGAAATATGGTGAAACAAGAACAATAATTCTTCCACCAGCTATGGCTTATGGGGATATGGCACCACAGTATGGCCTTCCTGCAGATACTTATTTGATTTTTGATGTTAAGCTGATTAAGTAAGACTAAAAGATAAATAGGCAGAACCGGCTCAGTAATATGAGCCGGTTTTTTTTATAAAATCGGTGGAACATCGAAGAGGCTTTTTGTTGCTTCGTAAATTCTGCGGGCAACAAAAGGGTTGTTCATGGTGTAAAGGTGAATACCAGAAACTCCGTGAGTTACAAGATCTACAATCTGATCGATGGCGTAGGCGATACCTGCATCTCGAATTGCATCCGGGTGATCTCCGTAGCGTTCCATCATATCTGTAAACTTTTTTGGAAGCACGGCATTTGTCATACTTACCATTCTTTCAATGGATTTCTTGTTGGTTGCCGGCATGATTCCAGCTTCAATCGGAACATTAATTCCCTTCATCTGGCAGCGTTCTAGGAAACGGTAAAACTGTTCGTTATCAAAGAAAAGCTGAGAGAGCAGGTGAGAGGCACCGGCATCAACTTTTTGTTTGAGATAATCAATATCTTCAAAAACATCTTTTGACTGTGGGTGAAGCTCAGGATAGCAGGCACCGAAAATCTTAAAATATTTGCCGTCTGTTCGTTTAGAATCAAAAGCTTTTATAAATTCAATTAAATCGCTTGCATGAAGAAATTCGTTTGAAGGTTCCTTTCCTTCAACCTTGTCACCACGGAGGGCGAGGATATTATCAATTCCGGCCTGCTGGAACTGTTCCAGAACATACTGGGCTTCCTGACGGGTCATATTAAGGCAAGGCATATGAATAACAGATTCAACACCACACACATCCTTTATATGCTTTGCAATGGCCACTGAATTATCACAATTGGCACTTCCGCCTGCTCCAAAGGTAACGGAAATAAAATCTGGTGAAAGGCCTTTGAGTTCATCCAGAGTTTTTAAAACAGTATCAATTGCATCAGTTTTCTTTGGAGGAAAAACTTCAAAAGAAAAAATTGTCTTTTTGTTGTAATCTGCTTCGAATATCATAATTAAGTTATTATATAAAGAAACAAATAAATAGTTAATAAGATTTCTTGATATCAATAATTGAAAATATTTTGGCTTGTCCATAGTTTTAAACTATGGAGAATGAGGGGGGGGCGTTGCGGGGGTGGCGAAGCTCCCCAGCAGAAGGGGTAGTGGAAAAGAAAAAAGGCTTCGGTGGTTGAGCTTGTCGAAACTACCGAAGCCTTTTTTCTTTGGAGCGAGGGGAAGGCTTTCCCCTTCTTTATAAAATTAAATAATTCCCATACCTGTCAAAAGAATGATGAAGAGCAGGATTGGTGCAACGAACTTAATCATTACAACATAAAGTGTCTTACGTACAAACTTTTCACCGTTGAGGGTAATCTCATCGATTGTAGTTTTTGGTTTAGCAACCCAGCCGATAAGAATACAGGTAAGAAGACCAACAATCGGCATAAGGATGTTGTTACTTGCGTAGTCGAGGATGTCGAGAATCTGACCAATACTACCGTTCGGAAGTTTGAGGTCGAAGTAGAATACGTTGTATCCAAGACATACAATGATAGAAACAACAAAAGTACATACAGCCATGATAAATGCAGAACGTCTGCGGCTCCACTTGAACTTATCCATCATAGAAGAAGTGATTGCTTCGAGAATAGAAACTGCAGAAGTAAGAGCTGCGAACAATACCATTACAAAGAAAATCAAACCAATGAAGTCACCAAACTTACCGAGAGAGTTGAATACCTTTGGAAGAGTGATGAACATAAGTCCTGGACCAGCAGACATACCTTCTTTTCCGCTGAAAGCAAATACGGCTGGAATAATCATCATACCAGCGAGAATTGCAACACCGGTATCGAAGATTTCAATCTGGTTTACAGACTTGTTGAGGTTTTCATCCTTCTTCATGTAAGAGCCGTAAGCAACCATAATTCCCATTGCGATAGAAAGAGAATAGAAAAGCTGACCCATTGCATCGAGACAAACTGTGAGGAAGCCCTTGAAGGTAAGACCTTCAAAGTTTGGAATGAAGTAAATTGCTGCACCCTGGAGACCTGTTCTTGTAACACCATTTGCATCAGTATGTTTGATGAACAAAGCATAGATGGCAATGAAAACAACGATTACAAAAAGAATAGGCATGAGGATTTT
>CAMNGG010000417.1 GCA_946537975.1 uncultured Treponema sp.
TGGCCCTGGAGCAATTCAGGATTCAACAATAAGAAAGCAATTTCTGTATTGAGCCGTGAAGAAGGTTCTGGAACCCGTGGTGCTTTCGTAGAACTTTTCAAAATCGAAAAGAAAGATGCTTCCGGTAAAAAAGTTGACTATACCACAGATGAAGCGGGCATCACCAATTCTACAGCCGTAATGCTTACCAGCGTTGCAGGAGACAAATACGCTATCGGTTATGTTTCCCTTGGTTCATTGAACTCATCTGTCAAAGCATTGAAAATCGACGGAGCCCAGGCCAGCGTTGCGAACATCAACAATGGAAGCTACAAGGTAAGCCGCCCCTTTAACATTGCCGTAAAAGACAATCTTTCAGAAGTTGCCCAGGACTTTTTGGGCTATGTTTTCAGCGCTGAAGGCCAGAAAATCATTGAAAAGAACAAGTACATTCCAGTTCCTTCAAAAGACTATAAATCAAGCCAGCCTGCCGGAAAAGTCGTAGTTTCAGGCTCTTCTTCAGTTTCTCCGCTTATGGAAAAACTCATCGAAGCATACGGCTCTGTTAATCCAAATGCAAAAATTGAGCTTCAGACAAGCGATTCAAGCACGGGCGTTTCCAATGCCATAGCCGGAACCTGTGATATTGGAATGGCAAGCCGTGACTTAAAGGATTCGGAAAAAGCAAAAGGCGTAAAGGAAATCACAATTGCAATTGACGGAATTGCAGTTATCGTAAACAAAGCAAATCCTCTGGAAAATCTTACGAAAGAAAATGTTGAGGCGATTTTCACCGGAAAAATCACAAAATGGAATGAAGTAAACTAAACAAAACGAGGGATGACCAATAAGTATGAGTCATTGCCGTACTCGACACGGCAATCTCTTGTATTGCAATAAAATGGATTTTCGGGTCAAGCCCGAAAATGACACTTTTTGAACTTATTGGTCATCCCCTCTGGAGTTCTTATGAAAGTAAAAGAGACTCTTTTCAAATATCTTTTTCTTCTCTGCTCAGTATTCAGCATTTTCTCCGTCCTCCTCATCTG
This sequence comes from uncultured Treponema sp., assembly GCA_946537975.1. Classification (GTDB taxonomy): domain Bacteria; phylum Spirochaetota; class Spirochaetia; order Treponematales; family Treponemataceae; genus Treponema_D. The sequence goes on from CAMNGG010000417.1 coordinate 1,029, forward strand.
TCTTTTCCTGTTTGCCAATGGACTGCCTGCAATACATAAAATCGGTTTTGCAGACTTTCTCTTAGGTACAAAATGGAAGCCCGCAAACAATCTGTACGGCATTTTCCCGATGATTGCAGGAAGCCTTTATGTTACCGCAGGGGCACTGATAATCGGGCTTCCAGTAGGACTTATGACTTCCGTTTTTCTCTCAAAGTTTTGTCCTGCATGGCTGCATAAAGTATTAAAATCGGCCATAAATCTTTTGGCAGGAATTCCCAGCGTTGTCTACGGATTTTTTGCGCTGATGATTATCGTGCCCTTTGTGCGCGACATTTTTGGCGGAAACGGCTCTTCAATTTTGTCAGCATCTCTTTTGCTTGCCATGATGATTCTGCCTACAATCGTAAGCGTTTCAGAAAGTTCTCTGAATGCAGTTCCTCAAAACTATTATGAGGGTGCAAGGGCTTTGGGGGCAAGTCATGAACGGAGCGTATTTTCCATTGTAGTTCCTGCCGCAAAAAGCGGGATTATGGCAGGTGTCATTTTGGGAATCGGACGGGCAATTGGAGAAACCATGGCGGTGATTATGGTCGCGGGAAATCAAGTCCGCCTTCCAGATTCAATTTTGAAGGGTGTGCGGACTCTTACGGCAAACATCGTAATTGAAATGGGCTATGCCGCAGATTTGCACAGGGAAGCCCTGATTGCAACAGGCGTGGTTCTCTTTGCCTTTATCCTTCTGATAAATCTTACTTTTAATCTTGTAAAAAACAGGGGGTCTGTATGATTGGAAAAAGAGAGCAGGCGTTGCGGACGGCGTTTGAGCCCGCTAGAGGGGGTAGCGAAAGACACCGGAGCGAGGCTTGCCGAGTGAGGAGGCTGGAGCGAGGGGCAGGCGCCCCTTTTGTAAGAATCGCTGTTTATTTTTCTACCGGCATTACTTTGCTTCTCCTGCTTTTTATGATTGGATACATTCTTGTAAAAGGACTTCCTTATTTGTCGCCGAGCCTTTTCAGCCGGGAATACACTTCAGAAAACTGCTCGGTAATACCGGCTTTGGTAAATACTCTGGTAATGACGCTGCTTGCGCTTTTGATTACCTGCCCGCTGGGGATTGGAAGTGCAATCTATCTTGTAGAATATGCAAAAAAAGGCAAGCGATTTGTAAAGCTAGTCCGAATGACAGCTGAAACTTTAACCGGCATTCCTTCCATTATATACGGCCTTTTTGGGATGCTGCTTTTTGTAGGATTTTTGCACTGGGGCTATTCGCTTTTGGGAGGAGCGGCAACGGTGGCAATCATGATTTTACCGACAATCATGCGGACGACGGAAGAAGCCCTGCTTGCTGTTCCTTTGACTTTACGAGAAGGAAGCTTTGGCCTTGGAGCCGGAAAATTACGCACGGTTTATAAGGTTGTCTTGCCTTCCGCTCTTCCCGGAATTTTAAGCGGAATAATTCTTGCGTCGGGGCGTGTCGTTGGAGAGACTGCAGCCTTGATTTACACAGCCGGAACGGTCGCCCAAATTCCCCAGAATCTTTTTGGCTCGGGGCGGACTCTGGCAATTCACATGTATGTGCTCAGTTCCGAGGGGCTTCACACTGGAGAAGCCTTTGCCACCGCGGTCGTGCTGCTTGTGATGGTGGCGGGGATAAACGCGCTGGCGGACTTTGCGGCGGGGAAGATGGGAGGAAAAAATGGAAGCAAATGAAAAAATCAGAATTCAAAATCTGGATTTATACTACGGGGATTTCCACGCCCTCAAAAACATAAATCTTGAAATCAGGGAAAAGCAGATTACCTCGTTTATCGGGCCAAGCGGCTGTGGAAAATCTACTTTGCTAAAATCCATAAACCGCATGAACGATTTTGTTCAGGGATGCCGCATCACGGGGGAGATTTTTCTGCGGCAGGAGGAACTGATTGAGTTGAAGGACGGAAAAAAGGAGCGGCTGAACAAGCTTAATTCCTGCAACATTCTTGACCCGAAAATCGATGTGAACCTTCTGCGGAAAAATGTGGGCATGGTTTTCCAGAAGCCTAATCCTTTTCCCATGAGCATTTACGACAACATTGCCTACGGCCCCAGGACTCACGGAATCAAAAAACGGGCCAGGCTTGACCAGATTGTAGAAGAAGCCTTGCGGAATGCTGCCATCTGGGAAGAGCTTAAGGACAAGCTGAAAAAAAACGCTCTGGAACTTAGTGGCGGTCAGCAGCAGAGATTGTGCATTGCCCGTGCTCTTGCACTTCAACCGGACGTACTTCTGCTGGACGAGCCGACAAGTGCCCTTGACCCGATTTCCACATCAAAAATTGAAGACTGCCTTTTGAAGCTCAAGGAAAAATACACCGTCGTGATTGTAACTCACAACATGCAGCAGGCGGTCAGAATCAGCGACAGGACGGTTTTCTTCCTGCTTGGAGAAATTATTGAGGAAGGCGAAACCCAGCAGCTTTTCAGCAGGCCTAAAATGAAAAAGACGGAAGACTATATCACCGGAAGATTCGGCTGAGCGGTGGAAAGCGCCTTTGTATAACGGAGGAAAATATGCGTGAAAGATATGAGAAAGAACTGCGGAAATTGAACAGCTTAATTATCAGCATGGGAAAGATGATTGAAATTGCCATTGAGAGTTCCATGATTGCTTTGATGGGACGGGATGTGGATGCAGCGCGCGAGGTTGCAAAGAACGACGAGGCGATAAACGAGATGGAGCGGGAAATTGAAAGCCTCTGCCTGAAGCTTTTGCTCCAGCAGCAGCCGGTAGCCGCGGATCTGCGTCATATTAC
>CAMNGG010000418.1 GCA_946537975.1 uncultured Treponema sp.
TCAATTTCTCTAATTGCCTCTCTAATAGATTTTTCATCAATTTTCTTTATAGAACTCAAAAATCGCCACTGATCATCAAAAGGCTTGAAATCTTCATCAACAAAAACAGAGTGACCTTCTTTTACTGCCTTCCCCTGTAAAGGCAACGCAATAAGATTGCCATAACCGCCTTTCGGAATTTCATCCTGATTAGGGAACATCCTGTCAAAGCTTTCAAAAGGAATTGAATGTCTTTTTTGCATTGCAAGTTTTAATATTGCACTTCCAAACTTTCTTGCTAAGCGGGCAGAAATATTTTCTTCAAAGAAAAACCACAAATGTCCGCCATTTCCAGAACGAGATATTTCCATATAACTTGGAATATTCAATTCAGCAGAAGTTTTGTGAACAGCAAGAATATCAGATTTCCAGAGAGCTTCATTTTCTTTATGATTGTACGACCTTTGGTCGTTTGCATAAGTGGAAGTTATTGACGTTTGCGCCTTTGGAGCATGCGCATCAAAATCAATTGCAAGAAAGCGGCAGAGATTTTCTGGTAACAAGGGATAAAGGCCTATAACATCACGTGCCAGCCCGTCTTTTCCAGCAAGATGATTATAAAAATATTTATCATCTAAACGAACAGGAAGCTTAAATGGACATGTGCTGCAGGAATATTTTTTCATATCACATTTTCCACTCAACCACTTATTCGCACAGACTGGAGAATATCCGCTTTTCCAACTTTTGGAATTCTGCCATCGCAAGGCAAATACATCTTGACGGCCAACAAAAAGAGATTTAAAAAGATTGATTTTTTCTTGAGGCGAACTTGCTCGGGACACAAGATTTTGATTATCTGAGGAAAGATGGAAATCAGTTTTAGCGTGATTATTAGTTTCTAAAGATGTTGTTAGTGGTAACTTACTTATGAGGTATTCCTTTACATCAATTACTTCCTCAGACAGATGCATAAGCAAAGAAATCAATTCATCTTTCGAAAGTGAATTCAGATAATCCTTTATTTCCATAATCAAACTATAGCAATTTTCTTCTTCCTCTGCTATTATGGAAATATGACAAATTGCAAAGAATCAGACTGGAAATTATTTCGTGTAAAAATTGTTGAGTGGCAGGAACGCTACATGGATAAAGTGAATAAGAAATTGATAAAGCTTTTATCTGATGAAAAACTTCCGCCATCAGAAAAATTCTGGAAAGCCGAAAAATTGATTTTCCGCGAGAAAAAATCAGCCGGCGTAATTGTAGAAATAAGCCGCAGCATGTTCAAGATAAATCTTTTAAAACTGCTTAATGAAAAAGTCATAACCCTAGAAGATTTATCCGACTTCAGTCCTGAATTGCAGGAAGAGATTAAAAAGATAAAAGAAGCTTAAACTTGATTTAATTATGGAAGAATTCAGAATTCTTGAAATAACTCAACCAAGCGAAGTTTTTAAGCGAACAACTAATAATCGTAAAGGTGCGGAAAAGCATCTAGACAGAATGAAAAAATATATCCCAGATACCGGTACAGTACGAATATTACGCCTAACAGAAAAACAATTCTTCAACATGGGCCTAGATTTTCAAGAAGAAATCGTCGGAGTAAATGATTATATTATGTTGTAAACATTCAAAAATATGATATAATTAAGCAAAACTACAGGTATAACGACCCGCAATTTTTGGAGGGGCGTCAACCGGAAAAATTATTATTTCAGAAAAAGGAGAAGGTAAAAAGATTGATGGTACAAAGTTGATTTGGGAGTTAGTAAATAGTAAAGAAGTGATTCATATTGTATTATCAGAAAAAAACGAGAATTCTTATTCTTCAAGTGATTTATTATATGGAAAAGTAGTAATTTTGAATAATAAAAATTCTTACAATTATTATCCAATTTATAAATAAAATGTTGGATTAATAAGAGAGGAAAAACTAATTCAGAAATTTTATTAGCACATGAATTAATTCATGCATATCATGATATTAATGGAACTTATAAAGGTGGAATAGATTCGAATTTAAATTTTGAGATGTATTTATGTGATGGAACAAAATGGTTGTCAAATCGGAGTGAAGAAGAACGTAACACTGTTTTTAGACCTGGGATTTCTGAAAATTCAATTAGAATTCAATTAGGATTTAAAATAAGAGGAGCATATTAATGAGAAAAATTAAAATATTAATATTGTTTTTGATTTGTATTTTTATGACCTCATGTAACAAAAAAACTGAGTTAAATTATTTTGCATTTTCGGTAGGACGGGAAAGAGTATATACGGCTAAAGTCAATGGAAATAAAATTTCAGTTGATTGGAAAGATACATATAGAGGTGGTGGAAGTTTTACTTTTAAAGAAAAGAATATTGAATCAAAAATAAGAAAAGCTTTCAAAAATGAAGAAAAACACAAAGAAAATCCTGAGAATTTTACAGTAAATGATGCATATGAGGAATTGACAATAATTATTGATGACGAAACCTATGTAATGAATATAATTGGAAATTTTTATCTACCACAGTTTAGTAATGATGTTCATTTTTTAGTAGACTTGAACGATAAAATTACATACAGAATTGAAAATGGTGTTTTTGAATAGTTTTTTTCTTCAGTACTTGTGGAGCCGGAAACAAAGACTGATTATAGTTTTAGGGGAGCTGACCAAAAAGTTCGTTGCATAGCGTCATTCCGAACTCGTTTTGAAATAAATTCAGCATGACAATACTTTTTGGTCAGCCCCATATCATAATATCAAAGGTACAAACAGAGGATTGTTGTTATCTCCTTTTGGGGAAAAGTTGTTTTATGGCGATAATAGAGACCTATTCACTGTCCATCTATCTGATGGAACTCTTTG
>CAMNGG010000419.1 GCA_946537975.1 uncultured Treponema sp.
CTCTTGGGAGTTGTTTTGAGCTTTATGATGGCAGTAACGACTTTGAGTTTGCCTTCGCTGATTATGCTTAAAAAGGCGATAAAAACAAAGCTGCTGGTAACTTTTGTTTCAATCTGCGTAGCCGGAATAATTCTTGTGGGATATTTTTTTAATTTTTTTGAAGCAATATTTTTATAAATTGAAAAGGAGAATAGTATGGAAAATCTTACAATTAAAGTTTATGGCAGCGGCTGCAAAGGTTGCCAGACTTTACATCAGAATGTGATTGATGCGCTGGCTGAAATGAATATTGCGGCTGACGTTCAATACATTACAGACATGCAGAAAATTATGGAAAGCGGAGTTATGGGACTGCCTGCCCTCGCAGTGAATGATAAGATTGTTTCGGCTGGAAAAGTCTTAAGTGTGGCAGAAGTTAAAAAGTATCTGGGATAGGAAAAATGAATCACAAAGAAAAAGCGGTAAATTATTTTTCGCAGAAATTACATTGTTCTCAGTCAGTCCTTGCGGCTTTTGCTGATGAATGCGGGATTACAGAAGAAGAGGCCTTTAGACTTGGAAGCTGTTTTGGAAGCGGTATGCGAAAAGGGGAAGTTTGTGGAGCAGTAACCGGAGCCCTGATGGTTTTAGGATTATTGTATGGCCAGAAAGCAGCCTCTGACACAGAAGGCCGTCTGCTTTCAAATAAAGTAAATGATTTAATGATGAACCGCTTCAAAGAAAAATGCGGTTCTTACATCTGTAATGATTTATTGGGCTGCGATGTGTCTACAGCAGAAGGAGTCCAATACTGCCGCGATAATAAACTCTTCACAGAGTTCTGCCCTAAAATGGTTGCCGCCGCAGTGGATGTGATTGAAGAAATAATTAAAGAAAATCAGATATAAATAAAAAGAGAAAGAGCCTTTCAACTGCTAAAGCTGCTTATACAGTAACCCTTCCAGTACACTGCTGCTTGCCCATGGCATTAAAGCAAACCAGGTTGAAGAAGGACTTCCGTCTTTATACTTTTCGACAACCAGGCCCTGACTGTAACAAAAGCGTTCCGACATCCAGCCTTTTTTGCCGTAATCAAATTCTCCGTTAAAATGATTATATGTCTGACAGCCCCATAAAATTGTATCCTGCATGCGATTTTTGATATATTCAATTGTGCGGGAATCTTTTTTTGCATGCTCAATAAAGTAAGCCATCTCACTAACAATTGATGAAGACATAGGATGAATATGAGGATTACACACTGAAGTAATGCTGCCACCACAGGAACTCCACTTGAGTTTACTCAGAGGCGGAACTTCGATACGTCCATTATAGCAGAACTTGTAAGAGAACTCCTGGTACAATGCTGTTTCCATATAATCAAGATAAAGCTGATTTTCTGTAAGCTGATGTAAAAGTTTTGCTGCCCTGATAAAAGCAAGTACACCTTCGTTATCCGGAGCCTTGTCTGTATCAAGCGGACTTCCATAGCATTCAAGCTTTGCAATAAAAGTCTCGTAATAATGGGTCAGAGATTTTTCAAAGAGAGAAAGATTCTTAGTATCATTTGAAATCAAGGCAAAGAGAATGCTTGCGGCCAGTGCCCATGAGCTTCCAAGAGAATCATATTCAATGCCAGTTCCATCAGTCTCGGAGTAAACAAAAGGATATTCACCCACACGGTTAATCTCTCGTTCAAGAGCATGAACTACAGTCTTAGAGAAAGTAAGCCAGTCATCGTGAATCCTTCCATTTTCTTTTTCAAATTGGTAAGCCTTCAAAAGATAATAAATAAACTGACCGTCGAGATAAGCCGAATGTCCTCCGCTGTGCATTCCGCCATACCACCAGCCATGACAGGTCCAGTTTTGTCCGTCGAAAGTTTCATACGGAAGCGACGAAGCTTTGTTCAGGGAGTTATCAACTATATTTTGAATGCAGACAAGAGCTTGATCCCTCATTTTCTGATTATTTAGACGAGCAGAGGCAACAAGCTGAGGATAGGCTACTACAATTCCATTTGTCCAAGAAATGGAAGGAATTACATTATAAGAAAAACTTTCCTTGCCCTTCTGATCAAATCCTGCTTCTCTTACAAAACCCGAATAACATTTTTGAGAGGGAAGCCAAGCATAATCGCAGACCGCCAGTGATAAATCTTTTATTGCTTCTTCCAGAGATGCTGATTGGCGTGGAGCTTCGTGATATGCCTCATAAACATTTCTGATAACCTTGTGAATATCTGTTACCGAAGCTGCATCAAAATCATAAACATAAAAGATTTGTGTAATTTCTTGATTTGCCTGCAAAGTAAAATAGTTTTTCGAAGTTTGTCTTGGAAGAATTGTATGTGACTGAATAAAAAGCCAGGGTGCATTTTCATAACCGAAGGTATAGCCGACAGTTTGCCTTTTGGAATTACAGGTAAAGCCGCCATACTGTACAAAATCTTTTTCGCAATAATACGGAGAAGTGTGAAAGCCACGAATCTTTGGAGAGTCTCCATTTATGTATATCAAGGCACATGGGTGAGAAAGTCTGTCTCCCCTTACCATATAAAATGAAGAAAGCGGACAATCAGAATCTGAAGGATTTGTGAAAGCAGAAT
>CAMNGG010000420.1 GCA_946537975.1 uncultured Treponema sp.
CAGGGAGTTCAGGTAAATGGTCTGGATGCCCGCAAATGGATTTCTGCAGGATATGCCTGCCATCTTCACGGAGGAAAGAAAAACGCTTACATCAAGGCCGTATACGACAAGACGGACGATGTTACCGCTCCTATAGTAAATATTTCTGACGGACTAAAAGCAGGCTACCGTTATCTGCAGTTCGGCTTGAAATCTCCTTTAACCATAAGCGTTCAGATTGAAGCCATGGAGAATATAACTGTAAATGTTAGGGCAGACAGCCATGACGGTAAAATCATCTCCACTTTTTCTATGAACAAAGGCGAAAAAGAATGTACCAGCCGTCTGGATTCGAGCCTGATTGGAAAACATGCAGTTTATTTTGAATTCCGCTCAAAAGATGCTTCTCTTGCAGCAGATGCAGAGATTGCCCGCTTTAACCGCTTTACCTTTGACAAATGAAAGCTATTGACCTTAGTGTAAAAGGAATGACTTTGCTCCGTGAGCAGGAATATTGCAGCAGATTTCCTTGTCTGCCTTTATTTCTTCTCCGCTCCAGAGTTCTGTAAGCTTTTGAAGCTTTGAATCAAGTTCAAGGTCTTTAAAGCTGACCTTTATGTCTTTATCTTTTTCTCCTGCATTAAACACTGCAAAATAGGTTCCGCCGTTTTTGTCTGCTGCTGCCCATACAATTTCTTCAGAATCTTCATTTTTACGTCTGTACACCTGATGTGAATGTCTTGCATTCTCGTGCATTTTCAGAATTTCGCGGTTTGTAAGGAGCTTTACAGTAAAGTCATCAAAGCCCGGCATGTCACCGCCAATCATAAGAGGGGAACGGAAAATTGACCACAGGGTAAGCATAGCAATCTGTTCGTCCTTTGTAAAATTGGTACGGTTTTCTTTTCCGTAAACCTGACGTATAGGCCCTACAGGCAGCATGTCTGCATCCGGCCAGTTTCCTGCCCCTGTATGAATTGACCATTTTTCTGCCCTTTCAAACATGGCGTAGAGCAGTTCCCATTTATCCCAGAAATCATCTGTAATGCGCCACATATTTGCAACGCTCTTGTAAAACTCAGAATATTCCAGAACTGCAGGCCCCGGACTTATAGAAAAGACCATGTCTCTTCCGCAGTTCTTTAGTGATTCACTGATTAAAATAAGTTCATCTTTTAGTCTGGGCATCTCACGGCAAATGTCATCAAGCTTTATAAAATCAACATCCCACTGTGCATAAAGCTTAAAAATACTGTCATAATATTCTTTTGCTCCGGCTTTTGAAGGATTAATTCCGTACATGTCAGGATTCCATGCGCATACATTTGAGGCATCTGCAATGTCTCCGGCACGCATTTTTGAGCCTAAAATAGGAAGGTTCTCATGTGCCGCCTGCCTTGGAATACCCCTCATAATATGAATTCCGAATTTTAAGCCAAGGGAATGAACATAATCTGCCAGAGGCTTAAAGCCCTTTCCTCCTGCTGTGGAAGGAAATCTGTTGACTGCGGGAATAAGCCTTCCGTATTCATCCATGCACAGTTTTTGAAAAGGAATGTATTCGTTGTTCTGTGCATTTGCTCCTGACCACTGGATGTCTACAACAACATATTCCCAGCCGAATTCTTTCAGATTTTTTGCCATGAATTCTGCATTTTTACGGACAGTTTCTTCCGTAACGGCAGCACCCCAGCAATCCCAACTGTTCCAGCCCATAGGGGCTTTTTTCTTTACATCGCTCATGTTTTACCTCAAAACTTCCGCGTCTGCGGCAGGCCATCATTGGCTTTTAGTATAATATTTTCTTGCGTTTAAACTATTATATTTTTCTATAATTACAATATTGATATATGCAAAATTACATAGCATTTTGTGCAGATTTTTATTTATTATGCTATAATAAAAGAATGAAAATAAATATCGGGGCAATAGGCTATAATTATACTCACGAAGAAGATTTTAAGATGGATAGACCAGAAGGTCCTGGCGCCTGGCTTTTTCTGGTGGTAAAATCTAACGCAATATTTTATATAAACGGTAAGCGAAATCTTGTAAAAAAGAATTCCTATGTCCTTTTACAGCCAAAGACCCCATGCTTGTATCAGGGAGCAAATGAAAATTATGAGGATGACTGGTTTTTCTTTAACATGACTGACGAAGAAAAGTCAGAACTTCTTGAAAAAGGACTGGTATTCGATACTCCAGTCTTTCTGGGTTATATCGAAGAAATATCCTCTTTAATCCATCAAATTTCTTATAATCATTTTTCTGCAGATATTTATCATGAAGAAATAAAAATCCTGCTTACTTCTGTTCTTTTTCTAAAAACTGCACAACAGGCTAAATTAAAAATCATACAATCTCCGGATGTTCTTGCAAGTAAAAATGATAGACTCACTTATTTAAGAACCAGACTTTTTGAAGAACCTGCTCTTTTTTCCGGTATAGATGAAATGGCAGCTTATATGAACTTAAGCCGTTCAGGTTTTCAGCACTTATATTCTCATACTTTTGGGGTAAGCGTAATTCATGATGTTATAAAAGGAAGAATTGAAAAAGCAAAATCTTTACTTTCCAGAACCAATTTTTCAATTACTGAAATTTCAACTAAATGCGGTTATAAAAGTGAGTTTCATTTTATGCGGCAGTTTAAAAAAGAAACTGGTCTGACCCCAACCGAGTTCCGCCGAAGTTCCAGCTGGACACAAATTGAAAAAAGCAGATAAAAGGAAAATGCTATGATTCTAAATACCGGTCAGCGAACAGACATTCCGGCCTTTTTTCCAGAGTGGTTTGCAAACAGAATTAAGGAAGGATATGTTCTTGTAAGAAATCCTTATAATTCAAGTCTCGTTACCCGATATGAAATTAATCCGCAGGTGCCATTGAAGCCATTATGTGCATTAAGGCTATGGAAGATTCTTTTGTTCCGCCTACAATCAATCTGGACCAGCCGGACCTGGAACACGGCTGCGACCTGGACTACACTCCAAACAAGGGAGTGGCCTGCGAAATCAAGGCAAGTGCCAACTGTTCGCTGGGCTTTGGTGGACACAATGGCTGTATAATTCTGAAAAAAATATAAAAAATGCCCGGATCAAGCCCGAACATGACTGTAAAGTCGTGCTCGGGGAAAAAAAATTATTGACTTCTATCTAAAATATAAGACAATTATTAATACAAATATATTGTCTGATGGAGGTCAAAATGAAAGTATTTTCCAAGTTAAATCTACTTTTTATTTTAATTCTTTTTTCTTTCTTATTAATTTCATGTAATGCAAATTCCAGATATAGTGTCGGCGATATTGTTCTGGATGACGGCACTGTTTTAGCTCCTTCGGATTTTGATGCTTATAAAGGTAATTCAAAACCGATGGCCGTAATTTTTTCTACAAGCGGCGGACATGAGGAAAACTCTTCCAGGGTATTAGGAGTGGGATTAAATCCTTCTGAGCCGCTTAAATTTACTCCTAAAACTTCAAAAGGATATATCACAAATATTCTTGCGAATCAGACTATTATTGTTGCCCAGGAATATAGTATAGCTGAAGGCCAGTATAATAACGGCGGCTTTTTTGGTTTGATAGACGGTCGAAAAGCCTGGAAGAATATTGGCCTTTATGATGATAATGCAAAAAAATCCTTTGCTGATTATCCGGCTTATGACTATGCAGTAAATTACGGAATAAATAATAATCTTAAAAAATACAAAAATGGCTGGTATCTTCCAACCGCTTGTGAAGCTTATGAACTTGCAGAAACTCTTGAGGCAGTTCAGCCTTCAGTAAAAAAATGTGGAGCGGCAGAGTTGAAGTCAATTATCTGGACTTCATCACAAAACTATGGCGCACAAGAAAATGAGTTTGTAGTTGATTTGCATGATGCAAGCGTGGACATCGGATTCAAAGAAATGGAATATGCTGTCTACAGTATTTATTGTTTTGCGGATTAAGGAAGGAGGAATCTTATGAGAAAGCACTGTTTGTTTCTTTTCTTTGTGTCAGTTTTATTTTTTAGTTGTGATTTATTGGTTGGATTACCTGATCGTGATGATGATGATTCTGCTCTGGCCTCTGTTAGAAGTATCCGTTCAATAATGAACCGTTCTGATGTAGAGAGAATGATGTTTATGGGCGGCTCAATGTTGTATAGTCCTAAGGATTCAAATGCAAATCAACTTGGAAAGGGTGTTATAGTTTCTGTACGAATCGGTGAAGTTGAAAAGTATGATCTTGGAAATGGAGAATATGGATATAGAAATTCAAAACTCAACTACGAACTTGGTTTTATAGAAATAGATTCAATCTCCAGATCAGAAATTTCATTCAGCTATTACAAGTTTCCTTCTAATGGATCTGGTCATTATGTTTCTGCCGGAGGATTTACCCTTGAAGCTGGTAATACAGCAGATCTAAATGGAGATGGTTTTGCTGATATTAAATATTCAAAACCAGATCCAGGCCGTAATGGATATAAGGAAAATATGTGGCTTACTTTTTTAAGTGATGTTGAAAGAGCAAACTCTTCCACAATGTTCTCTGTTATTCCAATTCAGTATTCCAGAGGTGTATATCCGAATGGACTTCTTGGTATAAATCCAGATGGTCAGTTTATTATTAATAAGTATGATGTTGGTACTAACAACCGTTCGTTAGTATCAGATGTTTCGTATGGAGATTATGTCCTTGATACAGAGGAGAATACCATCGCCAGATTTGTTGGAGGAAATAGAAGTTCCCGTTCTGCTGCCCGAAGTATTATAGATGGTGAGTTGGAAGAAGTAGAACAGATTTCTTCTAATTCTACACCAGAGGAATTTGAATTTAAGGCAAATGAATTTACCGATGAGTTTAATATTAATACTCTGCTTTCTGTTATGCCTTCAAGTATTGTAAAGGAAAACTATTCTGGTCGCAGTATTGCCGAAAATGTTGTGTATTTGAATCACTTGATTCGTGAATCATCTTTCCTTGAAAGGCTTGTAGCGGCTAATTCTGGCCATGCTGTAGATGAAATTCGTAATGAATTACTGGGAGCACCAATTGCGGGTGAGGTTGAAAGAGTTCTTTTTTGCCGACATGCCTTGGCTCTTATTTACCCAGACAGCTGTCCTGATGTGAATCTTTTTTCTCAGACTTTGAGTAATATAATTCCATGGCTCTACATTGATTTTGGAGATGTAATTCAGCAGGCTACTCAAGAAGATGAAGAAGCTGAAAGAACTGCCGCAAGATCTGTAGTAAGAAGCGTTTCGCCAGCCCCAGCGCCTGTTCCGGCACCAGTTCCAACTTCCGGCAGGCCAACAAATGGTGGCCTTAGTGATGGAAGAGGACAAGATTATGAAATAGGTGATTTGAACCTTCCATCCTGGTCAGATAATCTGGAAATCAGAAGCTATCAGAGAGAAGCTGCGCTAAAACATGCAAAAGAAAGAGAAACAAAAGTAGATTCTTATGTAGACTACGAGATAAAGCGTGATGCAATTGAGAAATATTTCTCTCAGCTTTACAGTTATAATTTTGCTCCTTTGCTTGCAACTCTTACAGGACAGCAGTGGATTAAGGATATCGTTAAAAGCACAAAGACAGACTTAAGCATTGGAATTGGTGGTGGAATTAGTTTTGCAAATTCCAATCCTAGTGTAAATATTAAGATGGGAGTTTTGATTAAGTTTGAGCTTGAGAATAAAATTACTTTCAATGTTTCTTCAACATCCTTTTTTGCCGATAGTGCTCCGGAAAAGAAAAGCGTAAGAGAACTTCAGGAAAAGTTTAATGAGAAATTCCCAGACGGACATTACAGCACAGAAGAGGTAAAAGACTATCTTGATACAATGAGCAAGATGGACCTTAAGGATGAGCTTGGACTTGACAGCTGGGTATTTGATGCTTCTGATAAACTTCAAAAATCATCTTATAAAAATGGTATCAGGCCTTCCAAAGATGCTAAGGCTACTCACCAGCGTATACAGCCGGTTCCGGCATTGCCACTTGTTCTTACCATTGATGCCCGTTTTGATATTTTGTTTAAGACTGCTGCCGTGGTTGAACTTGATAACCTTTCTGTATGTGGAATCTACATGACTGTGTTTGACTGTAAGGCCGGCATAAACTGGGGCTTTAGAAAAAAGTATTCTGGTATTCCTGATCCGACAACTTTCTATTGTAATACTTATGCATCAGCAGAAACTATCAGCGAGAATGCGGGCTTTGCAGGAATTACAAGCCGAGACCCTAAGCAGTTTAAGATTGGTGGAGGCGTAAAGTTTACAATTGTACCAACGGCTGAGTTCCGTTTGGGGGGCGGAATCGGTTATGACGTTCTTGGTGCAGGGGCCGATGTTACTTTAGGTGGAAAGGTTGATTTCTTTGCTCCTCTTAGTGCTTATTTAGGCTTGGCTTATACATTGCTTCTGGATCCGGTAATTATTCTTGATATGGATATGGATGCAGGCTTCAGTTACAGTGGGGACGTTCAGTTCTGTCTGGATCCGCCGCTGCTTTCAAAGAAGTACTGGAATTATGATATTCCGGGATTAAAAGACCAGAAGGTATGGCAGATTTTCCGATTAAGGCTTGAGAATGGTGAAATTGTAAAGAGTGAAGGACCGAAACTGAAGGGCTGACAGGGCATCCTTGTTTTAAATGACACTTTTTGATAAAATGTAAAATAGATATTCGGGTCAAGCCCGAATATGACAAACAATGTCATTGTCGGGCTTGACCCGACAATCTATTTAAAGGAGTTATCACTATGATTATCAAACCAATGGTTCGTTCGAACATGTGTCTTAACGCTCACCCTATTGGATGCGCTAAAGAAGTTGAAAATCAGATTGCATAAGTAAAGGCTCAGAAGGCTAAGCGCGGAACAAAGAGAAAAGGTCCGAAGCTTCATAGCTCAGCTTTCAAATTTTAGAAAATGATGATGCAGAATATATTTTTGATGTATTCTTTTATAAAAAAAATTAAGGAGTTAAAATGAAAAAAATCCAATTAAAAAATGATGATTTTCTCGGGTTTGTAAAACACCTGCGACACGCCTGTCGTGGAATTGTTGTGCATGAAGGCAAGGTTCTTTTGGGCTATGAGAAAAACAATAACAAGTATATTATTCCCGGTGGCGGCCTCGAAGAAAGCGAAACTTATGAGCAGTGTTGTGAGCGGGAACTTCTGGAAGAAACCGGAATGCAAGTTAGGGCAAAAGAAGAATATCTGGAAATTGTAGAACTCTTTTTAGACTGGAACCATATCAATCATTATTTTGTCTGCGAGCTGATAAAAGACACCGGCAGCATAAATCTTACCAAAGCAGAAAAAGAGGCCGGCTGTACTTTTAAGTGGCTTTCGATGGAAGATGCTCTGGATATTTTTGGCCGATACGAAGAATATCATAAAACAAACATTGCTGATTTTGGTTTGTATCGAAGAGAATATTTTGCATTAAAGGAATATAAAGCCCATGTCAGATAAGCATTCAGAGGTTTATAAATGATTTACAAATACAATGAAAAAGTTGATGTTAAAGACATTTGCGATTTACGGCAGTCGGTCGGTTGGAACAGAATGGAAAAGGAAATGACGGAGCCCCCCTAGGAGAGAGGGTAGCGGACAAGCAACAAAGCGTAGCGAAAGGGGCTGACCCAAAAGTATTGTCATGCTGAATTTATTTCAGCATCTGCGCTGGATATAGTGCATAGATTCCGAAACGAGTTCGGAATGACACTAGGTGGTAAACTCATTGGTCATCCCCTTTCCAGGGGGGAGACTTCCCCCTCCTTCCAAATTAAAAAACTGGAACGCAGAATTGAGATGAGGCAGGCTAACGGCTCAACAATTCCAAAGGAAATTCCATAGCAGCAGGCACGGTTTTTAGACAGCCCATTGAGTGGAGCGGCAACCATGATTAAAAACTGAATTTCAAATTCAAGCAAAAGCTTGAATAATCCTTGTAGACTCCGTAACGGCCGTTCCGTTCAGGTCCCGGAATAAATATAAAGGCATTTGCCCCGAGCTTGATTTG
>CAMNGG010000421.1 GCA_946537975.1 uncultured Treponema sp.
GGAAAAAATGTCTTCATCAATCACTCTGCCATTTTGTCGGCTTCCGGTGAAATCGAGTTTGAAGACGGTGTAAGTATTGCTCCAGGCGTGCGCATTGCCACAATCAATCACGATTTTAATGATCGACACACAAAATACACCTACGGCAAGGTCACAATCAAAAAGAATGCCTGGCTTGGAATGAACGTTACGGTTTGTCCCGGCGTTACAATCGGACGCTATGCAGTAGTTGCGGCAGGAGCTGTAGTCACAAAAGATGTTCCGGATTTTGCGGTTGTCGGTGGGGTGCCTGCAAAAGTTATTAAAATGCTCGACCCTTCAGAACAGAAGGAATAGATGAAATAATAGGGCGTTCCCGCCACAAGTGGCGGTCGGGCTTTCGCGAGTTTACCGATGGTAAACTCGTAACGAGAATGGCAAAGCCATTCTCGCGGGTTCCGCGCTAACCGCGCTCCATTGCTACGCAACGAGCCTGACGGCTCGCCCCTACAATCCCTAACGCAATCTACAGGAGGAAAAAATGAATTTGAAAAAAACACTTATCGGCTTCGGCAGCCGCGACTATCGGCTGGTGGAGATTAAATAGAAAAGAAAACTTTTTAGTCAAATGGTGTCGCCCCATCTTCAGAACAAAGAGTTATATATTTTCCATCGGACGAAATGATGGGGCTTTTATATTTGATTGATTTTTCGATTGCCTCCTGTCAAACGGTTTAAATACAATAATTCCATTCTTTTCTATCTTCGTTTTTTGTGGTAATAAGAATGATGATATGTCCTTGAATGGTTATAGTTATTCTTTGCAGAATAACTGGGTTGTGGAGAATACATATTAACTGCAATTTGCTGAAATCTGTAATATTGTTGTTTCATTGCACTTTCTAATTCTTTTATGAAAGTTGTATCATATTGTTCAAACTCAGTTTTAAGCATTACTTTATTATCGTTAACAAATACTTGAGGATGAAGTTTCGAGAGTGTTTCTTGGTTGAGTAAAATAGGAAGAATTCTTCCACACCTAATAAAATTTGATTTCTTATCCCAAACACAATTAGGACAATGTATACAAAAGCCTAAAGTTACGAATCTTGCAAATTGATTTTTTTGCCCTGCCAGAATTGGACAACAAATTGCATTATCAATTTGAAATAATAGTTTTAAACCAAATTCTTCTATTATTTCTCTCTTATCATTAATGAAATCAATATCAGCATCATAAAGCTAGCTATAATTTTCAGGAGATACTAAAACTTGTTTGAGATTTTCTTTATTCAGATTGTCCCTAGGATATTTTGACAAATCAATTTCAATTGCTGAAATTCTCATGTCTCTGATTTTTGTTTCTTTATTTCATCCACCGCATGAGTTACAAAGATTTCTACAATCACCAACACTCGACGCAGAGCGTCGAGGTATGGTGTTCTCATAAGGTATTGCAGTCGGATTAAATACCCTTTATTTCGACGCAGAGCGTCGGGGTATTGAACCCTCCGCACGAATAAAATGTTTACCGTCACAGTTAACAATAATATCAGGAATTATTTCATCAACCTTACACTCTAATTGCACTGAATCAATTTTATATTTAACAGGGCTACCGTTTTTGATAAACGTTATATATTCAAGTTCCATAAAAATATCTTTTGCCATGTAATGCAGGGCTGATTGAAAACCATGTTCACAATCATAATCCTTACTTTTATGTGCAAAATGTTGTTCACGAATATCACCTTTTTTTGCAACTAGTGGCTGTTTACATCCTGGACAAAAGCAACCACAATTCTGTCCTTTTATTGCATCTTTTATATAAACAATATTTCCATCTTTATCTATTCCACAAGGGAGTTTGATTTTATTTATCATAGTATTTACCTCATTAAATTATTGATTTGATTTTCTCATAGCATCAAATTCCTGTATAAGTTTTTGTTTCTCTTCATCAGAAAGAAGTGCTAAGCTACCAGAAAGGAAAACAGGGGGTGCCCATTCTTTGGATTCTTTAACTTCTGTTTCAACAAGGAATTTCAATAATTGCAATGCAGCTTGCTGTTTTACTTCTTTTTTAGAGATGCCTTCAGAAGTAAAATTATTTGGAATACCTTCAAGAGAAACAGTACAACGCCAAATTGGATTTCCGTTTGAATCATGGTATTCAGTAAAATCATAAATAGGTTCCATAATAATTTCTTTCTGAACAAACTCATGTAATTGACTAACAGGATTTGAATAATCAATTCTTTTGATTTTTCTTTTTATTTCCTCACGGCATAAGAAATTCAACACTTTGCTTTCAACATCCATTTTTGCCTGAAATGGACCTGCTCCACTGCCTGCAAAAGGCTTTCCTGCTAACCTTATACCGTAATCATAAAGTCCTGTTTCCGGATTTGGAGCAATATGCCCCTGCTGACATCCAATGCTTGATTCCCACCAGTTATCAGGTCGCCATTCAGTAAGATTTCTAGGTTATCTTATACCTGGAACATATTCGGGACTTCCATAGCCTAATGCCTGACATTTTTCCTGTACTAATACACAAAGATAACTGTTCATGGAATCCATGCTTAACATGGTTTCGCAAACCTTATCGATGGTTTTAAAATCCCAATCACAATCGACAGCAACAGCCCCTACAATCGCTTCAAATAAATCTTCATTTACAGACTGGCTTTTTTGAACTTCATTTTTGATGTCGCTCTGTCCTAAATACAAGAATTGATAAAACCCTGCATTATATGAACATTGAGCTAAACTTCTTTTACTTACATATACTGATTTTAGTTTTGTAAGTTCACCTTCATTTTTTTCAGAA
The DNA here is from genome assembly GCA_946537975.1 of uncultured Treponema sp. Lineage (GTDB taxonomy): Bacteria > Spirochaetota > Spirochaetia > Treponematales > Treponemataceae > Treponema_D. The sequence continues at coordinate 2,813 of CAMNGG010000421.1, forward strand.
ACAAAAAAGTTGCCCGATATTTTTGAAAACTTTTTATACATTAATCTTGTAATGTATAAATCCAAAGCTTCGTCTCCATAGAATTCCAGAATTTCATTATCATGAACATCTGGATGTTCTTGCACGAAGGATTTACGAATAAAGGCTTGTAATAGCAACTGTTCATTTTTGAAATGATAATTAATTGCACTCTGTACATAGCCTCTATCTACGATGTTTAACATAGTAAACTCCTAAAAATGAATTTAGGCACAGTTATCCCATCATCAATTTTTGAGAATAATTAAAATGTTTGAAAGGCTTTT
>CAMNGG010000422.1 GCA_946537975.1 uncultured Treponema sp.
AAACCTTCGGTTCCTGGTGATATTATTGATTTAGATGGTCATGTTTTAGGTCGGCATCGTGGTATAGAACATTACACTGTTGGTCAGCGCCGCGGTTTAGGAGTTGCGGTAAACTATCCGGTTTATGTTCATTCAATTGATGCAAAAAATAATGTTGTAGTTCTTGCTCCAAATGAAGCACTGAATTCAAATGCGCTTATTGCTGATGATTTTGTCTGGCCGGCTGGAGTTGAACCAGAAGAAGCTTTTGATGCTATGGTAAAAATAAGACTTGCAAGTAAACCAGCTGCGGCTCGGATAGAGAAATATATTTGCGATGAGGAAGAAGCAAAAAAGTATCGCGGACAGCCCTGGAAGATCAGTTTTGCAGAGCCGCAGCGGGCTGTTGCGCCTGGCCAGTCGGCAGTACTTTATATTGATGGCGTGATTGCGGGTGGCGGGGTGATATACAAGGCTTTGTCATGCTGAACTTGATTCAGTATTTGAGTAAGAGATCCCTGCCCCTTCGCAGCATAGCTGCTCGGAGACTCGCTAAAAATGCTCCACTGGAGCATTTTTACGGCTTACAGCCGTCGCTCCCTAAGTTCGGGATGACGAAGCTGTTACAGCTTCAATAATTTTTCTGCGTTTTTATGAAAAATCATTTCACGTTCTTCGTCTGTTAAATCCAGCCGATTAAAGCGTTCTAATTCTTCTTCGTGATCCCACATTGGAAAGTCAGAGGCAAACAAAAATTTTTCAACTCCATGTGCACGGATCATTTCATTAGCCTTGTCTAACGCAAGCCACTCTAGAGTACTTGAGGTATCAAAGTAAATATCCTGGCCGACAAGATATTTCATAGATTTATCCCATTCAGTATAACCGCCAAAATGAGCAGCAATCAGGGTAAGCTTTGGATGCTTTTTATGGAGATTTAAGATTCTCTGCGGGCCGGAAAAATCATAACGATAATCGCCGGCATGCATAATTAAAGGCATTCCTAAATCAGTCATAATATCATAAACAGAATCCATTCGGGCTGCATCAATCTGGAATTTCTGGAAATCAGAATGAAGCTTAATTCCACGCAGGCCGGCCGCCTTAATGCGGTGCAGCTCTGCTTCATAATTATCATAATCCGGATGCATGGTTCCAAAGCCAATGAATTCGGGATGTTCTTCGCACTGTTCAATTGTAAAATTATTTGAAGGTTCAACCTGCATGGCTTTTGTAGCAACAGGAAGAATTACATATTTTGTAACACCGATTTTAGAACCGCTTTCCAGAAGTTCCTCAGGATGTCCATGATATTTCATTGGATAGTTATAAAAATCACCTACACTTTTAGAAGCTTTATCTGCAATTTTATCTGGATAGATGTGACAGTGGAAATCAATAATCATAATGCGGAAAGGATACAGTTTTAATCTTTTTGTGTCAAATATTCTGAAAATTCAGGATATTCATTAACAAACTCTTGTGCCGCTTCCTGATAATTACTCCAGTTAGAATAGAAAAGAGGAATGATTCCTGGAATCAGGGCAATGTCTGTAACATTCATATATTCATATTTAATATTATTTTCATCAAAAAAATCACTTACACTATCTACGTTATTATATAAAACGTATCCAAGAAAAGTTGAACAGACAAAATTTGTAGGAAGATCATTATCTTCTTCAATATCAACTTTTTTATTTTTTGCGCTTTTAGGATAAACTACAGATCCAAACTGCTGGTGTTTTTTTGTTGTAAAAAATTTTCGTTTTATACTGAATAAAGCAATTTTTATATTTAATCCTGAGGCATATTTAACATCCGGATTATTGGCATAATGTTCTACAAAGGCTTTTGTATTTTCGAATTCTTCTTCAGTTACTTTCAAGGCATAAGTAATTTGTTCAGATTTTTCGGGATCACAGTTTTTCATATATTTATTATTTTGTGGTAAAGCACATTCTTCTTCTGCGAGCTGATATTCTCCGCCAAGGGTTAATCCATAGTAATTATCATCAAGAGAAAAATTGATTGAAGCATGACTTAAATCTGGAACATCCTCGGTCTTTGTTGCGCTTAATCCTCCTTTTAATAAATTGGCAATGTAAAGAGGATTTTTGTAAGCAGGATTATAAAGACGAAAAAAAATGTATTTATAAGAGCCTTCTATTTCAGGAAAAGAAATATCGTGGGCAAGAATAAAATGTGAGTCTTCAGGTGCATTTGGTTCTAAGGATTCGCGCGCAAGGGAACGTGTGGTTTTACAACCCTGCAAAAATAATGCGGCGAGTAAAAGTAGAACTAGAGAAAAATATTTTGGATTAATGCGCTTAAACATTTATTTCCAGCTTTTTGCCTGTCGGCTGATACTGGTAATAGCGTACGCCTGCGGCATTCATTAATCTTTTTGAGGCTTCAACTGATGGAGTGCCATCATATTTATTTTCCGCAAATACTACGGTTTTTATTCCACTTTGAATAATTGCTTTTGCACATTCATTACAAGGAAAAAGTGTTACATAGATTTTGCAGTTTTCAAGGGAACCACCACGGTAATTTAAAATTGCGTTTAACTCGCTGTGAGTTACGTAAGCATATTTTGTTTCGAGAGTGTCACCTTCACGAGCCCAGGGAAAATCATCATCAGAACAGCCGCGTGGAAATCCGTTATAACCCATAGAAAGAATTTTGTTGTTTTCGTCTACAATGCAGGCACCGACCTGTGAATTAGGATCTTTTGAACGGAAGCTTGCAAGCTTTGCAACTCCCATAAAATATTCATCCCAAGAAATGTAATCTGAACGTTTTTTTATAATTTGTGCCATAATATCCCTCTAACAATATTTTATAAAATATTTTCAAATGTGTCATTATAAATTGAGAATAAACCACGGGCAGGAGCATCTTTTATCCGGAAGCCTGAAAAAGAAAATTTACGGCCTTCTTTTCTTGCTTCGGTGGCCGCATAACTGATTGCTTCATAGGTCGCAAGAATAGGACGATGATATTGCTTGGTTTGAGATTCTGTATTAATTGCGATATCAATATCTTTCGAAAGAGATATTTCTGTCATTCTGTCATTATTTCCTGCGGTTCCAATAATGATATCTCCGTAGTGAATACCGATTCCAATCTGGATTTGCGGCATACCGCGACTTGAAAATTCTTCGCGGAGTTCAATCATTTCTTCCTGCATTTCGATTGCGCAGTTTAAGGCAGATTCGGCACTTTCCGGGAAAATGGCGATAATTCCGTCTCCAAGATACTTTTCGATTATGCCGTGATATTTTCTGATAAGAGGGGCAATACGGCGGAGATAAGAATTAAGCATATCGAAAACCTGAATAGGAACAAGCTTTTCTGAGGTTGAAGTAAAGTTTCTGATATCTGCTGAAAGAACTGCTGCCTTAGAAATTTTATATTCACCAAGGGAGATCTCGGTGATGTCTTTTTTGCAAAGTAATTCAAGGAATTCTTTTGGAACAAAACGGTAGTAAGCCTGGTTAGTCTGGTGAAGATAATCATTGAGTTCAAAAACCTTCATGTAGTTTTTATTCTGAATATAGGCAAGAAGAACAATCTGTAAAAAAGCAAACTGTACAAAGGCCGGAATCAGAAGATGAATATTCTTCATAAAGGAAACATGATGAATTAAAAGAATATCACAGGTAGCGCCAAGGGCAACGACCATAAGTGAAATAATAGAAATTGTTGTAATAAAATCACGTTCCTTGAAAATACTGAAAATGAAAAGCAGGGCGTCAAGAGCGATGACTGTGTACATGTAAACCTGCATGATTGGAACTGCCATATTTGCAAGTCTGATTGGAAGAATTAAATCAAGTGCGAAGAATACAAAGCTCGGAGCCGCAATTATGATTGCGGGAACTCTGTAGAAAATAAATTTATTAAGTGAGTCGATGTAAAGTGTAAGAAAACCCGGAATAAAGAAAACGGAGATGTATTCGATTCTCAGCATTATATTAAATGGGGTCGAAGGAAATAGCGCTTTTAAAATCGGGAAGGAAGAAGTTGCTATTCTTGAAAAAACAGCAAGAATAAGTAAGGATAAATACAAAGAAGCTTTATCTTTTTTCAGAAGAAAATTTATAAGACAGTAAACAATAATCATTATGAGTATTCCGGAGAAAATTGCATAGGTGGTTGCATTGCGGAAAAAAGTATTTTTGTAAACCTCTTCTTCGTACAAAGAGATTGCACCTCGTAAGCCACCCTTACGATAGAAATCATTTGAAACAAAAATTGTTAGAATTACAGAACCGTTTTCATCAGCGGTAAAAGCGGCTGTTTCAAAAAATTGTTTTGCTTCAGTGTATTTCCATTCTTCGGCAGGTTTTCCAGATTGATAGACAAGAATATTATTTGCAAAAATTGAGAAGGCCGTGTAGGCGAGCTTGTAAACAGGAAAAACATAAGTTGTTCCGGGATTCAGATTTGTAATTTTTAAGCGATAGGTTCCTGAGCCTCTTCCAGTTTTGGTTATCTTTTTTATTTCATCTGATAAATGATATTTGTTCCAGTCAGAAGGAGTAGAAACAATAATGTCTGGTTTTGCATTTTTATCATAAGGAGAAATAAATTTTCCCCAGTAGAAATCCCAGTCAGTATGAATTTCGAGATAAGATTTTTTAAAGACTTCCGGATTTTCTATTCTGTAGGTTGAAATCTTGGAATTTTCAGCACTAAGCATTGTGAGAGAAAAACAGGTATACAGCAGTGCAATTGAAAGTTTTTTTATGATTCTCATTACATACTCTCCTGCGATTTTTTTGTTTTACGAGATAATTCATAAAGCTGCAAAGGTTTTTCTTTGCCTTTTACATACATTGCTTCGAGTTCTTTTAATTCTATTTGTATTGTTGATTCCTGAGTAATTTTTTGTTTAAGGACTTGAGAAATGATGATATTTTTATCGAGCTTTTCGCATACTGATTCTATGCGGGCGGCAGTATTTACAGTATCAGAAATTACAGTGTCATCCATACGGTTTTCTTCGCCGATAGTTCCGATAATCATTCTTCCGTAATGAATGCCTATCCAGGAAGAAAGCTTTAATTTTGAAGTCTTACTTGGATTCAGCTTTTTAGTAGAGTCTGTAATTTCAAGGGCGGCACGAACAGCATCAATTTCGGAATTAGGGAAAAGAGCCATAAAACCACCGCTCAGGAATTTACTTACAAAACCATCATATTTTTTTATGATTGGAGATATTTGTTTAAGATATTCATTGAAAATCATAAAGTGTTCATCGAGGGAAAGCTCTTTATCCTGACCTTCGATTGAAAGCTTAGAAAACATAATTGTCATTTCGATATTTGAATAATCCCCAAGCTTAGTTTTTATTACAGATTCCTTGTTTAAAAGCCGGAGAAATTCTTTTGGGACAAAACGCAGGTAAGCTTCATTAAGCCGCTGTAATTCTTTTGAAGATTTTTCAGTATTTTTATAAATATCATTTTGAATTGCGGCAAGCATAAGAATCTGAATAATTGCGAAGGCAACGAGGAAAAAAGGGAAGAAAGAAATAGGCATCAGATTCTTTTGTCTTGAATAAATAATATCTATGATTGCACCGAGGAATAAAGTGCTGTAGCTTAAACTATTATAGAGGGCATACTTTTTATGTTTGATAAGATTTGAAATACTGAAAATTACAACATAGCTTGCAATTATTGCCATACCAATCTGAAGATAGGGAACAAGCATATTTGAATAATATCCTGGCAGTATAAGAGAACTGATTCCAAGAAGTAAATCAGCAAGAATCAGAAAATGGCGGAGATGTTTTTCTTTAAGCCACTTGAAAATTATGATACGGTCTTGAGAAGGATAGATTTTAAAAAGCATCTGAAGAATGGAAATAGGGGCAATCCACAATACAAGAAATTCAATACGGATTTTTACTTCCGAAGTAAGTCCCGGAAAAATCAGTGCGAAGGAGCAATATTCAGCGGTACCTATTCTTAGAGCGAAAACTATGGAAGCAATTCCCAGATAAAAATATTCCCATTTCTTTTTATTAATAAAAAATTGAATCAGATTAAGAAGTCCAATAAAAATCAAGCAGCCGATTACAAAAGAATTAAAAAGAAGAGTAAGGTTGTTTGTCTGCAGTACATTTTTCTTTGGCCCAAGGAATACAGAATCCCAAAGACCACCCTTACGGTAAAAATAATTTGAAACTAAAAAAACAATTTCGGCCTGTCCGTTTTTATCCGGAAAAAATTCGCAGTAAAGAGGTTTTGCCTGGGAATGTGATGGATTGTAAGCATTAGGTTTTTCATGGAAATCGGGCCGGGTCATTATAAAAGCATCTCCGGTTTGAGAGATAAGCTTTCTGTTTATGTAAAGCGCACAGGAGGTACCAGGCGATTCTTTAATCAGCAAGGCATACTTTTGATTTGAATCAAGATTTGAACAAAGATATCTGTAAGTGCCATAGGTGCAGGGAGAAGAAGCACCATAATGTTTTACTTCAGCATTCCAGTTGCCGGGAACAAGAGACATATAGTCGGAAGGAATTCCGGAATCAACAAGTTCAAAAATCTGCTCAGGAGTTTTCTGAACGTAAAGCTCCCACTTTCCATCAAGTCGTACGAGATTGTGATCAGCAGCATTGGCAAAAAAGGAAGAGAAGAAAAATAAAGATAAAAACAGTAAGAGATGTGATTTATTAGATTTTTTTAACAAAGCATACTCTCCGATTTTAAGAATAAAAACTATTCTTTAATTATATGATACTTTTTTAAATATCGGTATAAAAAAATATATTGATTAAATTTGACAAAGAAGAATTCTTTGAGTAGTCTTGAATTAGATGGAGGAAAAAAATGGAAGTAAAATTTTATTACTGTAAGCATTGTGGTAAGATTATTGTTCTTGTAAAAGACAGCGGAGTTCCAACCGTTTGCTGCGGTGAAGATATGGTAGAAATGATTCCGGGTACAACTGATGCCGCTGTAGAAAAGCATGTGCCGGTTGTAGCAGTTGAAGGCAGCAAGGTAACAGTTAGTGTTGGTTCAGTAACACATCCAATGCTTCCTGAACACTATATTGAATGGATTGTTCTTGTAACTGATAAGGGTATTCAGAAAAAAGCTCTTAAGCCTGGTGATGAACCAAAAGCAGAGTTTGCCTTGCTCGAAGGTGAAAAGGTTACAGGAGCTTTCGAGTTCTGCAATCTGCACAAATTGTGGAAGTGCTAAATAAGAACGATTTTATTTTACAGTAAATGAAATTGTGAGTTCTTCGTTGCCGCAGCGAATGCGGCAGGAATGATTGCCACGGTCGACCGGAAGTGTAAAAGTAAATGGACGGTTGATTGTGGCGTATTTTTTTTCATCATAAAAAACTTGCAGTTGATTTTCTGAACCACCGGTTATTTCGAAAGGAATAGCCTGTTTTGAAGCATGCAGGCTGCTGTAGAAAAACAAAGAGTCTGGTTTTGGAGTAAGAACTGTTAAAGGAGATTGTGAATATTCTACAAGCCCTCTGGTCGGGTTATTTCTAAGCCACTGTTGATATTCGGGCGGATAAATAACACTGATTTCTTCTGAATCGCTGAGCTTTGTATGCCAGCCGCAAAGCGGAAGCTCTGTACCATTTTTTACATATTCTGTAACGAGCGCCTTACAATTAGAACCTGCCCGGAGCCCTGAAAGAGAACAGATGCGTTCTTTATGCCAGCCTTCCGGCTCGGGGAAGTCTTGTTTTTCATAAAGATTTGCTCCGGCAGATGCTTCCAGTTTATCGAGAACATTTTTTGCAACCCAGGCAGGAAGAGAGGAACCGGTTTTTCCTATTACAGTATTTCCTGCAAAGTTTCCCATCCAGACACCAATTGTATAATTTTTTGTAGCGCCCAGGGCAATAATATTCTGATACTGATTTGAGGTTCCTGTTTTGAAGATAGAAGGATAGTCTGTCTGGAAGGTTTGTGTATAGCCAAAGCCAAGAGCCCGGGCTCCTTTGTCTGAAAGAATCGAACAGATAAGACGAGAAATATCTTTTGAAAAAA
>CAMNGG010000423.1 GCA_946537975.1 uncultured Treponema sp.
TGATAAAGATTTGACATGCAATATTAAACAAACATACTGTCACCCCGAACTTGTTTCGGGGTCTCTTTATGAGATGCTGAAACAAGTTCAGCATGACAATTATTTCCCTACTCAGGCAAATTGAATGCCTTACAACTGTTCTTCCAGAGCTGCTCGCTCAAAGCCTCAAGATTCATATCCAGCATTTCTGCAAGGAAGCGGGCTGTAGAAGGCAGATAAGCCGGCATAGTTCGCTTTTTCTCGCGGAATTCAGCCGGAATCATAAACGGACTTTCAGTTTCAATCAAAATACGGTCTACCGGAATGTTCAAAACTGTTTCGTGAAGGTTGCGGGCATTGCGGTAGGTAAGGTTTCCTGCAAAGCTGAACCAGATATTCTTGTCGAGACACTTCTTAGCAAAAGCGGCATCTTCAGAATAACAATGCAGGATTGCACCCGCATCCGGCATACGCTCGGTAAGAACATCATAAAGATCCTTACCTGCATCGCGGTTATGGATAATTACAGGAAGATTATGCTTCTGAGCAAGCTCCAGCTGAGTAATAAAAAGCTCAATCTGGCTTCTCTTATCACCAAACTGTTTAAAATAGTCCAGTCCTGTTTCTCCAACAGCCACTACGTTTGGTAAAGAAAGAGACTTTTCGATTGTATTTACCCAGTCATTTCCCGGATTTGTAACTTCAGACGGAGCAACACCAACGGCGTGGTAAATTCCCGAAATTGACTTCAAATTCGGATAAACCTTGTTAAAATCATAGAGACTATTATTAATGCTGACAATGCGGGCAACTCCAGCCTGCTTTGCCTGTTGAATTACGCGTAATTGCTCAATAGGATCATCGTAAATCAGCCCGATGTGAGCGTGAGTATCAAAAAACTTCATGGCTTTTTCTTCCTAAAGATGAGATATTATATATTAGAATACCACAGTTATTAGTTATCGTCAAATTTTATAAAAAACAGAAGATTTGGCACTCTCGCCTAAAAATATCCAAGGTTGCGGGCGAGCGCTCGTCGCTCCGCTCGTATTTTCCGTCGAACCGGCGTTCCTGTATCGCCTCGATGCAACCTTGGATATTTTTCTGCTACGTGCCAAATCATCATTTTTTTCCGATATCTTACCGATAATATAAATATAACCTCACATCTTTCATCAAATATGTTGGAAGGTTTGACTTAATTTATCTATATATGGTATAATTTTACAAATATGTCAAAAACACAAAAAGCTTTAAAGAAGTTTGAAAAACAGGTAGCCTCAAATGTAAGCCATGGGTTTGGTGCTTTTACTCACAAAATCGGCAGTTTCTTTGTTCGCATCTTTAAGGTTTTTGACAGCAAGCTTACCATCATGATTGTACCTCACTCTCAGAGCAAGGTTATCAACTTTCAGACAAATGTCTTTGCCCTTCTGCTTGGAGTTCTGGTTGCTGTTGGTGTTCTCGCATCTTTCTTCTATTACAATAGACGTTCTATCTCTGCAGATATGGAAATCTCTTCTCTTGTAGAACAGAACCGCGCCACACTTGCCAGCCTCGATGAACTCCGCGACGAAAACGCAAATCTTTTCCAGGCCGCAAAACGTTTCCAGACATCACTTTCACAGAGTCTTTCTTTACTTGGAATTGACCAGGTTAATAATAATTCAGAAGCTTCTGCATCAAACGGTGACCTTTCAGCCCTATTCAATACTACAGAAGTAACACAGGGCTCTCTCAAAGAAGTTGCTGATGTAAAAGAACTTACAAGCTATCTTGAAGATGCTGTAAAGCCTATCGAACAGATTGGAAAAATGCTTAAGACCCAGCAGAACCTCTTTACTGAGATTCCAAGTATCTGTCCGGTAAAAAATCCTAACTATCATATTTCTATGGCCTTTGGTCCAAATATCCACCCGCTCAACGGAAGCTGGTACATTCACAAGGGTATGGACTTCTCTACCTGGCGTTCCGGAGATGCAGTTCTTGCAACGGCATCGGGTCAGGTTGTAACAGTAGGCTTTGATAACAGCTTTGGTAACTACGTAATCATTAAACATAATCATGGTATGTATACACGTTATGCACACCTCCAGTATGCAAGAGTTAAAAAAGGTGAGGCTGTAAGTCAGGGACAGATTATCGGAGCAATTGGTAACACTGGTGTTTCAACTGGTCCACACCTTCACTACGAGGTTCATATCGGTTCTGATGTAGTAGATCCTGCAAAATACATAAACATCAATTTTTCAAAATAGGTTTCTATGGCTTTACGAGTAGATGACATCTCCATCAACACAATAATCGGAAAGGGCTCTGCTATTTCCGGTAATATGAAGGTTAACGGCTTTATCCGTATTGATGGTGATATTGATGGAAGCCTTGAAACAGATGGAAATGTAATTGTCGGCGAAAATGCCCGAATCCGCGGAGACCTTACCGCTAAATCTGTAATCATTGGTGGAATCATAAAAGGAAATATTAAAGCCAGCGAGAGTGTAAAAATTCTTGCTGAGGCTGCTGTTATAGGCGACGTTCTTTCCCGAAAGGTTCAGGTTGACAGTTCTGCTATTATTCACGGTCATTGTATTTCTATTAAAGATGAAGCGGAATACGGAAAGACCTCTGGTGAATACCTGCAGTCTAAGGCAATTAAAGAAAAGGTTATTCTGTAAATGGCAGATATTGATTCTCTGGGTACAAACTATTATTACTCAGGCGTTCAAAATGCCACAAACGAAGCTATAAAACGCAACACAAAAAAAGAAGAAATCAATAAATCATCAAAAACCAGAAAGCTTGATTTTGGCAAACTGCTTAAAGGCGAAAACGTCGAAGAGTCTCAGTTTATTTCCGACGGTCTGAATCTTTCTCCAGAAGTTCAATCTATGTCCATTGATGATGCTGCTGTATATCTTGCAGATGCGGTTTCTATGGCTGGAAATGATTTTTCTGAAAATCAGACCCAGGAAAATCTTGAAAAGTTCAAGGACTCTGTAAGACAGTTTATCAAATTTATTGTCATAAATAATTTTGATGTAAATAATCTTAATTCCCCTAAAAAAAGAAGACCGGCTCCACCGCCAAGACTTTTTTATTTTTCTGATTATACTATTCCAAATGGAAAACCAAGACAAAAAATAAGCATAGAAATCATAAATGAAAAGCTCGATGCTCTTGCCAGGGAAACCCTTTCAACTCAGAACGACAATCTGAAAATTCTTGCACAGGTAAATGAAATAAAAGGTCTCATCGTAGACTTGATGTCTTCTTAATTCGTGAGGTATACTGAATTATTATGAGTGATATTTTTGAAACAGATATAGATGATGAGAACGAAAACCTTTCGTCTCTCGAAGATAATGATATTGATGTAGCGGCGTCAGAAAATCTTGTTTTCGACTACCCTCTTTATCATCTTAAATTAGACTACTCCAGCGAGACTATTTATGCTAAAACTCCAGACGGCAAAATGCAGATAGCTGCCGGTGATTTTGTAATTGTTCCTACCCGTTATGGCAAAGATATGGCTCGTGTTCTTGGCACTGCAAAAAAACCTATAGGAATCAAACAGTCTGATATTGTTACAATTGACCGCAAGGCTAGCGAAGCTGACCTTAAACGTCACGAAGAACTTATTCAAAAAGAAAAAGAAGCCTTCCCTATCTTTAAGGAAAAGGTTGCTAATCACAAGCTGGATATGAAGCTTGTTGAAACACACTTCTTATTTGATGAACAGAAGGCACTTTTCTTTTTCAGTTCTGACAGTCGTGTAGACTTCCGAGAACTGGTTAAAGACCTTGTATCAGTTTTCAAAATGAGAATTGAGTTGCGCCAGATTGGTGTTCGTGATGAGTCACGTATTACCGGTGGTCTTGGTGTCTGCGGCCGTCCTTTCTGCTGTCACGGAGTTTCAGACAAGCTTCGCCCGGTATCAATCAAAATGGCAAAGGATCAGAATCTTTCTTTGAACTCTATGAAGATTTCGGGTCAGTGCGGCCGCCTGCTCTGCTGTCTTTCTTATGAATACGACTGGTACAACGAAGCCCGCAAGAGCCTTCCTAACGAAGGTGTTCGTCTTTCTTATGATGGAACTGATTTCCGCATTACAGAAGTAAATCCGCTTACCTCAATGGTAAAAATGCTTGGTGATGATGGCCGCCTCCTCGAGGTAAACGCAAAACGCTTCTATAGAGACGGCAACCGCTGGAAGATTAATTAAGCTAGCCTACAATCGAAAATCACCTGTCATGCTGAACCTTCGCAGCATAGCTGCTCGGAGACTCGCTAAAAATAGTCCACTGGACTATTTTTGCCCTGCTACGCAGTGCCACTCCCTATGTTTCAGCATCTATATCAGGGCTTCCGCATTATAAAATAATTACGAAAACATTGGCTCCCAGTCACGGTTGCGTGATTCAAAACCGCGCAATAATGCGGAAGCCCTGAGTAAATAAGTCCGGATGACACGAAAAACTTGAATTTCTTCTGTTATGATTTATAATAAATAGTACTATGATTTACATTAAGAAGTGGACAGACTACTACGAAGATTTTTTCCCTATTGAACCGAATCAGTATGAATTTTTCTCGGCTATGGGAGATGAGTTTACGGCTCCGGCTAAATTTTTAAGCGTAGAGTGCGGGCCTGCATTACTTTCGGAAAAGCTGCAGGAAAAACACGATGTAACTCTTACAGACTCTTTTGCAGAGTTTGTTCAGATTGCAAATACACG
>CAMNGG010000424.1 GCA_946537975.1 uncultured Treponema sp.
CTCCAGAGCTTATTACGGGCAACAAGAGCACTTATGCATTCGGCGATATCCTGCGGAGTTAACCTTAAGTCCATATTTAACTATAAAACCGCTTTTATGATTTAGTCAAACAGATTTTTGCGTATTTCAGGTAAAAGTTAAACGTTTAAAATAGATTTATAATATTTATTGAGATGATTATTCTTTTGCAATTTATGCCCAATAGGGTATATAATATTTGTTATAAGAATGGATGAGTTAGAAGAACGACTAGAAATTGACAGGGGGAAAATTCAGACTTCCGTCGGTTTACAATTACCAATAGAAATTACCTCTTACACCCTTCCAAGAAATTCGGAAGTATATATCCGTTACATAATGGAAATGTTTCTGGAAGAGTGTCATCAGGATCATCTGAAAGAATACCTGAATTTCTGTTTAAGTGAACTTCTTACAAACGCAAAAAAAGCCAATACAAAACGAGTTTATTTCAAGGAAAAGGGCTTAGACATAAATAATCCGGATGATTATGAAAAGGGTATGGAAAACTTTAAAATGGAGACCCTTACAAACATAGATCATTATCTGGAGCTGCAGAAAAAAGCCGGTCTTTATGTCAAGCTTTCTTTGCGAATTCAGGCAGATAAAATTTACATAGAAATCAAGAACAATTCAAAGCTTACAATTTTTGAAAAGGAACGAATTCAGCAGAAGCTGGACAGCGTTCAGCAGTATAAAGAAATGGATGAGGTATTTACCAATGTACTCGATCAGTCAGAAGGTGCCGGACTTGGTATTATCATTATCATTCTTATGCTGCAGAAGGTAGGTCTTTCAAAAGAAAATTATCAGGTAGTTTCTGAAGATGATGAAACAATTACAAGAATTATTCTTCCTTGTAATAAAGTTGTTTTTTCGGCCGTAGAAATGCTTGCTTATGAATTTGTAAATTTTGATGAAACAATTCCTATTCTTAAAGAACATTTTGATGAAGCGAATAAAATTGTAAATGCCGAAGGTCCGGTAGACCGTCAGGCCCTTTTTGAGGTTGTGAGAAAGGATTTGTCTTTATCATTGCTCGTTTTTAAGGATGCTCTTGAAAAGGACAAAAATTGCTTTGATGCAAGAAAAGCGATTGCAATGCTTTCTGATTATGACCTTAAATTTATTTACAGCGAAAGTAATCCGCGGAACCGCGTGATAGAGGATCCGGGCTTCTTCAAGCAGATACTGGGGCATTCAGAGCGAGTCGCTTATTACACTTATACACTTTATAAAAACTGTAAGGCTCAGGATGCTATAGGTCGTGACGAAAATTATATGTACTTCCTGGGACTCTTTAATAGTCTTGGTGCGGTACTGCTTGCTGGAGCAAGTAAAGGGCAGAAGGATTATATTACAGAATTGAGCCGTCAGTATCCTGAATATGGCGATAAGATTCTTGATATTTTCCTTAACAGAAATGCTTCGACCTATTTAAGTATGGTGGCAGCTAAACGTTACGGCTTTGACAGGGGCATCAGTTATGATGTTGTCGGCTGGAATGGACTTTCCCGTGTACCTGACTGTGATAAAAGCAGGGTTGCTTTACTTCATCTTGCAGAAATGATTGATTTTTATTCAAGAGGAATGGTAGATTTCTATCAGATAGATAAACGGGCACTTAAGCTTTTTGATATTATTGACGAAAACCAGTTTAAAACACTTTCTGATAAGATTATAGAAGGCTACAAAGCCGAATACGGCGAGTAAGTCATAGATCCTGAAACAAGTTCAGGATGACAGCATCTTACAGACTTTCCACCCACTTTTGCATTAAAATTCCAAAAGCTACACCAACATTTAAAGAGGCCTTTAATCCTTTCATTGGTATTGTAACTGTGCCGTAGGTGGCGCGGGCAAGGGCTTCGGGGCTTACTCCAAGCTCCTCTGAGCCGATTATGCAGATACCCTCTTTTGGAAAAACGAAGTCGTTGATGTCGGTGCCGCCGGTTTCCAGCGCGAACACGGGAAGGTCTGCCGGCAGCTGTTCAAGCCCGCAGCGTTTCCAGCCCATAGTTTCTATACAGCCCATTCCGGAACGTATTGCCCTTGGCTGCGTCGGGTCTATGCAGTGAGGTGAAATCAAAACCTTTTCGGCTCCCATTGCTTCGGCGGTGCGGAAAATAGAACCGATGTTGAAGGGCGAGCGGATATCTTCGGCATAAACACAGACTCCCGGGAAAAAGTCGCGGGCGCGGACGGTGCCTTCCGGTCCTGTGCCGGCTGTGGCGGGATTATGTGGCGCGATTACCAGGTCCCATTCAGCAGGAAAAGTTCCCAGTAATTCAAGCAGGGTGTTACGGGCATAGTTGCATACGCGGAGTTCGTCGAGAGGTTCTGCTGCCAGCAGTTTGCGGAGGTGAGCACCGGCCTCTTCGGAGAGTTTTGGATCCCGGAGCAGAACAGCCGCAACCTGGCGGATATATTCGGCACGGGGTAGATTAAAGTTGTATTCTGTACCTTTTTCTGCAATTCCTGAAATATCACGTTCAAGAGCTCCAAAGGTAAGTGCAAGTTTTCGGCGCTTCTGACCGCCTTCGAGTTGAAAAAGTTTACCGGGTTCAATCATGAGTAAGCCCGCCCGGTAGGCGGGCGGTGATAAATAGCAAAGCGTTAAAAAAAATTGCGGAAGCAATTTTTTAGCTTTACCTCCTCCTTATTTATTCTTAATATGCTAATTTCACAAAATCAAACAGATCATCTGTTGTCATGCTGCGAGGCAAGTTGTTAATCAAATTTACAGCCTTAATATCTTCAACCGGCAGAGAAAGCTGCTCAATTGTAAGATTCAAATCTTTAAGACGGGTTGGCAGAGAAGACTTTGCAATCTTCTGGCGAACATATTCGGTAAACTGCTTTGCGGCATCTTCACCTGTAGATTCTTCCGGACAGGCACGAATAATATGGGCTAGTTTTTCAACCTTTGCAAGCTTAAACTTAGCAACATCTTCCAGCTGGAAAGGCAACAAAATAGAAGACACAAGCGATTTACTTTTATGATAGCGGGAATAAATACTCAAAGAAAGCAGGGTTCCAACGCCAACACTGGAAGCGGCAGCACCAAGCGAAATCATACAGCCAGCCTGAGCCAGAAGTACTTCAGCAGGGGTTGTGATATCCAGGGTAGGGGAACCATCAAGGGCATAAGAAAGAATCTCAAGCCCCTTTTCAATGAACATATCGCTGAAGAAATTTGCTTTCTGCGAAAGATATGCTTCTACGGCAATTGAAATCAGTTCAATGGAAAGAGAAGCCTTCTGGTTGTCTGTAAGTGTGAGCATAAGGTTAGGATCTGTAAGAACAAGCTTGCAGACACCGCCCTGAACACGCAGGAACTTAAGCTGATGGCTGCGTGAATCTACAATAGGAATATCCTGAGTAAACATAAAAGGACTTCTATAGGTTGTAGGAATGCAGATGCAGGGGATTGCACTTGAAGTAGGAAGGGCACCGTCTACAAAGTTATAAAAATCGTGTACTTCGTTGTAGTAAGCAGCAACGGCGCGGCCTACCTGAATAGCCTTTTCACCACCGATTGCGATAATTCCGTGGACATGACCTTCTTTTGCAAGACCAAGGGCGCGTGAAATAACCTGGGTAGTAGGACCTTCGGCGAGCTCAGCAAATACAAAGCTTTCAATCTTGCGGTCAATCAAAGACTGCATAATCTGACCTGCAAGCTGGGCTTCGTTGAGCATAGGGTCCATAATAACCATATAACGGGAACCCCATTCATGAACCTGGGCTCCAAGGCGGCTAATTGTATAAGGACCTAAAATAATGTTTGGATTAATTCTGAATGCTAAATCTGCCATTTTTTACCTCTGTCATCCTAAGAAGTCATGTCATGCTGAACTTGTTTCAGCATCTATCAAATAGATCCCGAAACAAGTTCGGGATGACGTTTCTTTAAAAAAAAAGACGGAAGCTCCTTCCGTCTTTTTTGAGTCAATTAAAGACCGCTGTTAGAGTCCAATAGCAGATAAGAACTTATCTGCGGCTGACTTAATAACAGCATCATTCAAGTAGTTAGGATCCTTGAGCTTTTCTTTTACTTCGGCAACACGATCAGCTCTTACATCTGGAGTCTCGTTAGCAACTTTTTCCAGGTAGTAAGCCTCTGCCATTTCTTTGGCTTCAGGAGATACGCTGATAGAATCGTACTCGCGGTCTACCTTTGCAGAGCTTTCGGTTTTGCGGAGATTCTGAACATTGTTTACCTGAGTAACATTGTTTACACCATTTATCATCATAACGTCCTACCCCTCTACCCTTTAATTATCGGTAGATTCATCAGAATTCTTAA
>CAMNGG010000425.1 GCA_946537975.1 uncultured Treponema sp.
CGCACCACACCAACGGAACATGCGCTGTTCTGATAATTATTTGCTGTCTCAAAATCTATTGCGTAATATGTCATTGCTTTACCTCACAAAGAATCGACTATTATTATAGCACACCTATGCTATCAAATCGTGATAGAGTAATAAATATTTTTTTTGAAGGTAAATGATATTTCATAATTAGTTGGCATCAAAAGAGATATTGTTATGGCTCAAAACATTAATCATAAGAGGTGCATTTATGTTTATATCTGCGAGTTGCCATGCTTTTTATTCTCATAGCCATGACAACTGCCTTCAAGACTTGCTTTGATAAATACGATTGTGGTATTCCCGTCAATAATACCGTACTCTATTTCTTTTCCGGCCTGAGATAGCACAACTGTTTTATCAAAATGAGTTTCTAAATCTGATGTTGTTGGGTTGAGTCCTGTCATGGTTTCTCTGACAGAACCCTTATCATAATATTGCTTTTATGAATTTCATACTGCCCTTAACATTATCATCATAAACCAGTTCAGAAAGCATTTGAACAAACTTGCACGGGATATTACAGATGATTTTTGTTGCCTCGTCGAATGAAATCCCTGAAAGCTCTGGATCTTTTATGGCTGTCATAATTCCTTGATTCTTTAGAGTTATGATGTTGTCTACGTTCTTACACAGCTTTTTGATTCCGTCCTCCGCAAACTCCATTTTTATATCACCTTCAAATTCATGCGGCTTACAGACTATTGCGATAACAGACGCTCCATTTTCTTTGGCAACTTCTGCCACTACAGGAGCAGCACCAGTTCCTGTGCCACCACCCATGCCTGCAACAATGACGGCAATGCTATCATGTCCCTCTGAGAAGAAAGCCTTTATAACTTCGGCGTCTTCCTGAGCTGCTTTTTCTCCAACATCCGGCTGCCCGCCCGCACCAAGACCATTTGCAGCCTTTTCTCCAATCAGAAGCTTTTTCTGTGCCTTTGACTTATCCAGTGCAAGCTTATCCGTGTCCACTGCAACACATTCAACGCCCTTTATTCCCTTATCGGCAATGCTGTTTACGATGTCGATTCCACAACCACCAATACCTATAACCTTTATAATTGAATCTGCCATATATTCCTCCGTTTTTGGCGTATGTTTTGGGGTGTTATGAAGTTTCCCCTTTACAATAACTATGATAATATACAATCATAAGTATATCATATCTAGATAGAGAATTGATGAAATTTATGTTTTTAAAATATATTTATTGACTTATTAAACTTCCTTAAGTAGAATATACGAATCGAGGTGTTATTCTTGGAAGAAATAGTACAACAATACCGAAATTTACTCAAAGAAACGGATGAAATATTAAAGATTCATGAACAAGAATGGAAGAAAAGCGGAAAATATTACAATGTATTTTCAGCAATAGGTATAGAACGAAAAGAGATTCGGCATAGTGCATTATTAGCTTCATTTCTTGATCCTAACGGTTTCCATGGTATGTTGGACCTTTTTCTTAAAGAGTTTCTAAACAGAATAGATTTTTCTCATTTTCCTGTAAAAGACGCTAGAGTTTTTACAGAAGAAGTTATCTCTAATAACCGTCGGCTCGATATTGACATCTGTTCAAAAGATGGAAAATACAAAGTCGTTATAGAAAACAAAATTTATACTTCAGATCATGACCAACAATTGAACGCCTATCTTGAAGATTTAAAAAAACAAAAACTAACTGATTACAAACTTGTTTACCTGACTCTATATGGCGAAAAACCAATTGAAGATATAAAAGAGGATGAAACACATTTAATTTGTCTATCGTATAAGGATGATATAATTCAAATAATTGATTCTGTTAGTTCGATAAACAACCTACTTCCTCAACCTGTTTTAGAAATTATGCGACAATACAGTTTGACTTTAAAAAATCTTACAAACCAAGGAGTTGATAAAAACATGAATGAAGAACTGATGCAATTGCTTTTGGAAGGAAATTATTTTCAATTGGCAGAAGAATTATCAAAACAAATTGAACCATTAAAAATACAAATACTAACAAGTTTTTTAACCTTATTGAAGCAAAAATTTGAAAGCAACAAACATAAAGTTGAAATATCCGAAAATAGTCCAGAAAAAGCAGCAAGGAAATATATTACTTCAAAAAACTCCTGGATCAATCTTAACATTTCCTTGGAAAGCGGAAAAACCTTTATACTTCAATTTGCAGATCTCGATGAAATATGGCAAATAATCGAAAATGACCCTGAAAACACAGAAAAGTTAAACAAGATATCAACAGTAACTGATTTTAAACCTTTATTTATCAAGTTTAAATCACCCAATGATGAGTTCAAAACATTTGCAAAGATGAATGACACTGAACGCGAAAAATATGTATCAGATTATGTCGGAGACATTGAAGCAAGGCTCAAAAACCTGAATCTATGAGGTATCATTCCAAATAGCAGAGTCTAAAAGTCATCTGCAATATTTACACTTGCGTTTTCTGAAACTCTTTTTTGATTTGATGAATAAAGTTCGTATAATATTTCAAAAATTCATCCATATTGGGTTTCCCGGCAAGAGGTTTAATTATCAAGCAAACCCAAGAGTCCTCATAGTCTCTTTCTATTTTAACAGACTTAAATTCTTCTTCAAAAGCATTTTCTAAAATTTTTATATATTCTTGTTTTTCCTCTTCTGTAAAATTTTTGTTAGCCCAAAAACCAATTTGTAATCCACATTGTCCAGTTACATAAAGATTTACAGTACGATCTTTGTTCCAAACTTTATAATATATACCTTCAAGGATAAAATCTATTCCTTTTTTTTCCAGAAACGGTTTTAAGCAATCATTGATATACTGTATTTTAATAGACTCTTCTTTAAATACATCAACCAAGTCACTTGCGGCCTTCAATTTTTCTGATGATGAATAAATTTCTTTCAACAAATCCTTCTGATATTCCAGCATAGCAGCTTTTCCTCCTAAATGCCCCAAAAGTGTTTTATATTGTTCCAAGTAAACTTTTTTTAGTAAAGATTTATCGTCCGTTCTTGTACCAAAGAGTTTTATACAATTATTTAAGAATGTAACCAAGTCAGGTTTGTCTTTGCAGCTGTCAACTGCAGAACGATATTTTAGGATTTTTCCGTCCTTACCGCTTTTTGCGTCAGACAATATTTTTTTATATTCTGCAAAGAAGTCATCATATTTATCAATATTTGGAATTTTCCCAGGTACCAGTGTTAGATAAACAACTCTCATGTCACAATCTTTATCATTCTTAAATAGTTGTTCCTTAGCATATTTCATGTACCTAACAAGTTGATTATCCATGTCTGGTGCATCATTGATTTTGTTTTCTATAACAATTGCCTGATTATGGGCATTTGTAATCAATAAATCGATATACCCCTGCTTTTCATAATCTCCATTCAAAACTTTATTGGATTCTTCTTTCGAAACTTTCACAGTATTATCAACTTTGAAATCAAATGAGCTATCAACCATTTTTACAAATTCTTTAAGAATTTCTTTATTGTAGATTGTACCGATTTCTGGAATATTTGAATCTAAAACCGTAAAAAGAATGTCACTGTGAAATTTTTCCCGTGTATATAAATCTGATATGGTTTCGAATATGTTGAATTTTGCTTCTCTGGTTAAGTCGTATTGTTTTATAACATCATCTTTATGGTCTGAATAGATTGTTTTTGTACACAACAACAATTCACAAGCAGCATTTACAGAGTCAGTTTCTATCGTGGTTATTGAATTAAGCAAATTTGATAATCGATTAACTTCATCCATTAGGAATAATTTTACCCTCCATTGAATAATTAGTAAATTTGACAATTCAGGAATTTATTTCCTAAAACAGATTTTTTATATGATTTTAACGAAGCTCCCTAACGCAGAGCATCAGAGATTCAACTTCCCTTATACCATTATACCACACATTCCACATACCGCAAGGTTTTATTACACACGATATCTGAAACCTCCCATCCACCATCTTACCCCGCGACATCTATCAGATCATTACATAGGGAATAAAAAACCATTGCATTTCTCATGGTAATCTGCGGAATAATTGCGGCAATTATGTTCATGCAGGCAAACGGCATGAATAATTGCATGGCTTCGATTATCGGAAGTTTATCCATCAAGATGCCCTGTATGAAAACCCAGACCACATTCAGGACTGCAATAACAAAAGTCGTCTTAATCATATTCACTAGAGATTTTGAAGTACTTAAAATCAAATATGCATCATCCACTTTTTTACGAACGGCTTTTTTTCGCTTTTCAGCTTCATCATAGGATATTTCATCGTTGTTAAAGCTGCTTTGTATATCAAATATCTTGTTAGGCATGGACTGTAATTCAATATAGGCTTGTTCTCCAAATATACTATTATTTTTGCTTACGATAAAGAAATTCACAGCAAGAAACAAAACAGTCACGACAATCTCTAGAATCCACCATCTACCGTGAACCTTGCCGGCAAGAAATGCTATTGCGGATGAGGAATCATTCATCAAGTTTCCGGTAAAAAACTGCTTTGTCAATCCAAGGGATACGGCAGGTAAAATAAGACAGAACAGCCTTATACATTTTAACAATGCAGCAAACAGATATTTTCCAGGACCAAGACACATGAAACCTATTGTCACAAACAGCAACAGGCCAAGAATTATCTCATATACTATGACTGGAATCGGAGCAAAAAGAGCCACCACGACACCGGCAAACAACAAGACGTAATCAACCATAAATCCTCCATCATCATGTAAATCATTAAACTACCGCTCTCGACAACTCGACAATCCTAGACACCCCAGCCTTGTCCGTCGTAATGCCAATCATTGCGTCTGCCTGCGTTGCAATTTGCTTATCGTTGTTTGCTGCGACAATTTTCGTACTACCGAACTCAAGGCTTTTTTCTCCGTCTGACAACATGCTTTTTTGTAAGCGGGAAAGCTCCTCCTGATTTACTTCTGAAATGAACTCTTCACCGCTGTCCGTGGAAAACTTTCGCGTTATGACAATTTCTTTTTCGTCTTCATCAACAATTATCAGTTTTACTTTAGCACAATTATTATCAGAAACTGAATCAAACAAAAGTTTTTCCCCATGATGCTGCATTGTTCCTATTGCCCAGCGGATTGCGTCAAAGAAATCCCACAGGCCGCTCTTTACCGGATAGTCAGAACTTGCAAGAACTGCATTCAGTCCCTGTGCAAATTCAATGTGGAAG
>CAMNGG010000426.1 GCA_946537975.1 uncultured Treponema sp.
GAGGTTACCGACATCATCTTTTCATCTGCCTTTTTTACAGATTCAAGTGAAATGCTTTTTGGAACCAGGTTAAATAAATCTGAATCGATTCCGATTTTTCCATGAAAAATTATAAAAGAAATCAGAAAAAAAACTGCTATCAGAGCATGATAAATTATCCAGCTTGAAAGCAGTTTTTTCTGTGAAATATTTTTTATTGAATCACTCAAGAATAAAGATTTTCTTTTCATCTGCCGAAAGTTCCTCTGGATATTTTTGATTTATAAACTCATAAGTAATTGAATTACCAGAAGCTTCAGACATAACAAGCGTGGTCATTGCTGTTTCTGGTTTTGTAATGCCAGAAAGCTCCAGCGTCTTCATAACGGAAGCTATGGTTGAATCCTTCGGAGTAAGAAGAACCTTCCAGCTTCCATCACTGCCGCTGGTAAAATCACATTCAAAATTCTTTTTTAAGGCAGCGACATCTCCGGAAAAAACGGAACTCAAAGTTTCTGAAATCTGTCCGAAAATCTGGTTATCTTTTCCATTCATTACAGCCTTATTTCCATTTGCGGCAATCTGTACCATTGCGTCCTTTGTGAGAATTAAAGATGTAGCAAGTGGTTTTTCTGTCTGCCACAAAATCCCTTGAGTAGAGATGATGTATTTTCCACTTGATTTTAACTTACGACCGTTCGTTTGGATTGTTTTAATCTGAGTAAAATCTCCAATCGTATTTGGATGTGAAGCAAGAGAAGAGCATACTGCTTCCAGGCTTTTTGCAGACTGGGCAAACAAGAGCCCGCTTGCAAGAAATAATAGAAATATTATCTGTTTTTTCATAAAGCCTCCCTCTTAATCCTTGTCAGGCTCCTGCCAGAAATCAAAGAAATTATACCATTGATAAGGATATAAGATACAAAATTTTTCCAGACGTGCTACAAACTCTCCGCAGCACTGAATAATTCTTTCCTCTCTTTCTGTGCGGGAACAATTAAAATCTGTATGACATTTTTCTATATAGACATTCTGCTTAGGATTAAAAATTGAAAGCTTGCTTCTAAGCCCAAACATAAAATAAACCGGAACCTTCATTAATGCGGGAATCAGGAATACGCCGTAAGGGAAAGAAGCTTCTTTTCCCAGAAAATTAATTCTCAAAACCTTTTCTTTTGATTTTGGAGAAGTGCGGTCACCTGCAACTACTACCAGTGCGCCCTGCTCAACTGCTTCCATAAGGGTAACAATTGAATCAGGTCCTATCTGATTTGAATTAATAACATTAAAAGAAACCTTTGGATTTACACTTTTCAGGGTTTGCGAAAAATTACTGTTTACATCCATATCCATAATGACATAAACAGGAACCTCTCTTCCTACCAGCTGGACATTATAATCAGAAAGGCTTCGCATAAGCTCCATATTTCCAAGATGAGAAGTTATGAGCATTGCTCCTTTACCCTGTTTTAAGAGCTCAAGAATACTGCTGATATCATCATTGTGATACTGAATTTTGCTGAACTTGATTTTTCCCAGCCAGCCTTCCATTTTTTCGAGAACACAAAGTGCAAAAGAAAGAATCTGTTTATAAGGGCTTATGCGGGGCGGAATATTTCTTCCAGTAAAGTCTCGAAGCTGCTTCTGATATTCTTCTGCACTTTTGCGGGCTTCTTTTACAAAGACATAATAAAAAAAACTCACTGGATAAATCAGGGCTCTTACAAAAACACCCGGAATATGCTTGAGCAATAGAAGCAGAAGCTTAAGAGGCTTATTTGTTTTTATGACTTCTTTTTGTTCCGTCCAGTGGCTTTGATTACTCATGCTTTCTTAAAATGCCTTTTAATTTTTCTGCAAATTAATACAGGAAGACGTGGTATAAGTCCAAGACAAAGTCTTGTATAAGAACCTGAAATTCGAAGCGTATCTTTTATATAATGATAATTTGAAATTCCGTCCTGCGGATAAAAAACCTTTACAGGTTCAGAAATAACAGGAACACCGCGCCAATACATTCTTACAAGAACTTCAATATCAAAACCCATACGGCCATCAATATAAAGCGTTCTCTGTAACATTTTTACAAAGGGCTCAACCGGGTAAACTCTAAAACCAATAATTGCGTCTTTGATATCATGTGAAAGTGTTACAAGGTGAACCCAACCGTTAGCAAACTTACGGCCATTTACGCGATGACGTGGAGCACTCTCATCATATTCCGGATAACCACAAATAATTGAATCCGGATTCTGATTAGACAATTCCAGAAATCTCTGAGCTTTCCCCACATCATGCTGACCATCAGAATCGAGCTGAAGAATATGTGTGAGCCCCATCTCGTAAGCTTTATAAACTCCAGACATTACTGCGGCACCTTTTCCGCCATTTTTTTCACGCTTTACCACTGTAACAAGCGGATATTTTTCTGCCACTGCGGCAATTAAAGCACGGTTCTCTTCATCATTTCCATCATCAACTGCTATGATTGGATAATTAAAAGAAAGCAAGCTTTTTACAACAGCTTCAAGAGTCGAACCATGTCTGTAAACTGGAAGAACAAAACCATATTTCATATTAATTTGAACCTTCCTCCAATACCGCAAAGCTTCCAGAGGAATAAACCTTTCCTTCAACCTTTGCATCTGCCATATTAAAGGTAACACTACCCTTTTCCTTTTTATAGGTAAGCTCAAGATGAATTTTTGTGTCAGGCTTAATTGGTGCAGAGAATTTTATTCTTTTGATGTTTGGAACATAACGCTGAGTTCCAAAATATTTTCTTGAAAAACGGGTAATCACTTCGAACTGTGCAACTGCGGGCAGCAGCTTATACTGTGGAAAATGGCCGTCAAAAAAATCACTGGTCGCCGGAATTACAAATTCCAGAGAAACCGCATTTTCCTCACGGTTCACTACAACTTCATCTCTAATATCATGATCATTAAAATTCATTATTGTTTCTCCTCAAAAAGAGCCATTATCTCAAGCTTATGCTTTTTTCCCTGAACGTCGGTCGGAAGCTTATCCATAAAACGCCATTTTTTTGGTATTACAACGTTCTCAAAATATTTCATAAGGAAGTCGTGGAACCAGCGGTTGATCATAAACTTTTCTGTATCCTTAAACTGCTCCCTGCCTTTTTCATTAAGCACCAGAGCCGCCGCAAGATACTGTCGCACATCGTTACTCATTGCAACAACCTTTACATCTTCTACAAGACCGCTCTCCAAAAGCCGTGCCTCAACCTCTGTCATAGAAATACGCTTTTCTTCGATTTTTACAATTGAGTCTGAACGCCCCTTGAGAAGAAAACGGCCGTCTTCAAATATTTCTGCAAGGTCTGCTGTAGCAAAACCCTCAGGATTTTTAATATAAGGCGAAATGATTCTAAGGCAGCCATCATCACCCAGCCAGATTTTTGCATTATCAAAAGGAGTCCAGACCAGCTGATCCTTTTTCTGCTGACGGTAAGCAATTCCTGAAGTTTCTGTAGAACCATAAACCTCGAGAGGACAGAAGCCGAATACTTTTTCTGTCTGTACTGCAAGCTCCGGAGAAACGGCTCCTCCACTGGTGAAAATCCAGACATTCTTCATGGCAAGCTTGTCTTCTACTTCAACTGTACGTTTAAGGAAGGCTGGTGTCGCGATAAGGATATAACTAACGTCCGTTAGTTTTTCAAACTCTTCAGGGAATTCAACACGGTTGCGGCGGAAAGGACAGCCTAGTGTAAAAGGCAGAGAAATACCAAAGAGGAAGCCATAGATGTGGTGCTGACTAACGGTCGTTAGTAATTTACGATTTGTAAATTCCTGTCCCCACTTAGATATAATAAAGGCGTTATCTTCTTCAAACTCCTTCATGCGCTGAGGAACAGCCTTTGGCTTTCCTGTGCTGCCGGAAGTAAAAAGGAAGATACGGGTTGTTTCCCCGTCAATTGCGGGTGTAGTACGATATTCCTCTACCGACGGAGAGGCAGCATCATCAATTACCTTCTTTATAGAAACCGCGCCGGCAAGCCCCGGAGCCTCAGGTTCAGAAAGAAGCTGGTCTGTCAAAAAAGCCATACCAGGTTTACGAACATCTGCCATAAAGCTTGAGCTGATATTTTGTGTAAGATAAACAGCCTTCTGACACTGTAAAAGAGCCACAAAGGTACAAAGAAAATACCAGTAATCCTCGCAATGAAGGATAAACTCATCTGCACCAGAGCTCTCAATAAAACGACGCAGCTTTGCAGTATCAATTAAAAAATCCTTCCAGCTTTTATAAGCGGCTGCATCATTACCCTTGCCTGTCCAGGTATCTTCATAACAGATGACATAATCATCTTTGCGGGAATCTGCATTGAATTTTGTAATCGGATATGCCTTAATCATTTTTCTATCCACCAGTTTTCTAATAATAAATTCTACAACGAAAAGCAAACCCATCAAGGCATAAGAAATACCACCGTTGTATATAGCCCAGACACTGCGGGCCTTTTCTTCACTCAGTCCGAATACTTTATCTGCAAAGGTTGTAAGAACTGCCGCACTTCCATTAAGAATAAAAAAGCAGCACCATACAATCGTTACATTTCTACAGTATAACTTAACTTGATTTTCATAGGAAGAGCCAGAAATTGATTTGTCGGCAAGAGTGGCAAATCTGAAAATAATATTTGGCTTTAGGAAAAGTGTACTTCCAAAAACAACAAGAAGCGTAGCATTTATTACGACTGAATAAAGCTTTAAGAAAAACTCTTTGCCGGTAATAAAACAAAAAAGACCAGCGGCTAAAAAGAGCACAGAACTTAGAAGCGGTTTCCAGTCCAATGCACTTTTTTTCTCACTGGTCTTTTTGCTTCCTGTTGCGCTTAAGAAAAATGCGGCTGCCAGTGCAATTATGCACAGGGAAAGAATTTTTGTCTCAACCTTGAATATTACAAGCAGTGTAAAAACAAGGATTGGATACACAGCCGCAATTACATAAAAAAGCGCCTTAAGGAATTTTTTCATCAGTCTTTAGTCAGCCTTATGCCATGTAAGGAACAAGAGCGTCTACTACATCCTGAACTGTCTTAACAGTCTTGAAAATTGAAGGATCAACATTTCCCTTATCTGCAGGCATGAATTCCTTCATCTTTACGATAAGGTCGATAGAGTCGATTGAATCCAAATCCAAATCATCTCCAAGAAGTGCATCAGGAGTTACATCTCCCTCATCAAGTTCAAATTCTGAAACAAGGATTCCCTTGAGCTTTTCAAAGATTTCATCTTTAGACATACTAAAACCCCTATAAAAAGATTAAGCTTTCTGAGCCGTAATATATTCGGCCAGTGCATTCACAGAAGCAAAATGCTTCTTATTTTCTCCGCTTTCAGCAGAAAATTTTACTCCGAATTTCTTCTTTAATGCAACGCCAAGTTCCAATGCATCAATAGAATCAAGACCGAGACCATCTCCAAAAAGCGGTTCTGAATCCACGATATTCTCCGGCTTAATATCTTCAAGCTGGAGGGATGAAATAATTACTTCTTTTATTTCGTTTTTCAACTGATCCATAATCGTTCCCTATTTTAACAGTTTAACTTATTTAAATTTACACTATTCTATTGAATAATTTTAATAAAAGCAATAGAAAGCAAAAATTTCCTCGAAATCCTTTGAAATCTTTGACATATTTCGCGTTAGTTTACAGTAAAATACCACCTTCTTGAAAAAAGCACTAATCTAATATAGTATAGAATTGTATTATGGATAAAGCTTTATTTGATATTAACAAGTACAAAACTGATAATTTGCGCGCTGTAGACGCAAAATTTGAAGCACAGAAAATCGCCTTTGCCCCACTTGCTTTTCAGGCAATTAAAGCAATGCTGAATCTTGGAATTATGAAGGCTATTGAAGATGCCGGTGACCAGGGTATTACCCGCGCCGACCTTGCCGCAAAAACAGGGATTTCTGAATATGGTGTAGGTGTTCTTTGCGAAATGGCACTTGGCATGAATGTCATTAAGCTTACTCAGGATTCTGAATCTGATCCTAAATCTGAAAAATATATTCTTGGAAAAATCGGCTGGATGCTTCTGGAAGATGATTTAACCCGCGTAAACTTCTGGTTTACAAACGATATCTGTTACGAGGGGGCCTGGGATCTGGAAGCTTCCATTAAAAACGGCAAGCCGGAAGGACTTAAGGTTTTTGGCGATAAATGGATTACTGTTTACGAAGCTCTTTCTACTCTGCCCGACCAGCCTAAAAAATCCTGGTTTGAGTTTGATCATTTCTATTCTGATATTGCTTTTCCTGAGGCACTTCCAATTGTATTTGCGAAAAAGCCAAAGCATATTCTGGACATTGGCGGAAATACCGGTAAGTGGTCACTAACCTGCTGCCGTTACGACCCTGATGTTAAAATGACAATCTGTGATTTGCCGGGCCAGGCTAACGTCGCAAAGAAAAACGCAGCTGAGGCAGGCTTTGCGGACCGCGTTGATTTTTCAATGGGCAACGTTCTTGAAGAATCAACAAAGCTGCCTGCTAATCCGGATGCTGTATGGATGAGCCAGTTCCTTGACTGCTTCAGCCTGCATCAGGTAACAAAGATTTTGAAGAAGGTTCACGAAGCTGCAACTCCGGCAACTAACGTCTGGGTGCTTGAGCCTCTCTGGGACAAGCAGAAATTCGAAGCAAGCTCTTATTCTCTGATGGGAACCTCGCTTTACTTTACCTGTATTGCAAACGGAAACAGCAAGATGTACCGCTATCAGGAGCTGGTAGACGCAATTGAAGAAGCGGGCTTTAAGCTGGATTGTGCTCATCATAATCTGGGAAGTAATGCTTATTCTCTCTTGTGTTTTAAAAAGAAATGAAAGAAATATATATTTCTGGCATAACCAAATGGGCGCCGGGGCTTGCAGATGACGAAAATCTCTGGCAGTCCTGGCTGACTGGTGATGTACAGATAGAACAGATTAAAGAATCTCCAAAGCTGGAATATACAGACCCGCTTTTCCGTCGTCGTCTTTCACAGATTACAAAGATGACGGTGCATGTAATTCATAATCTGCTCGGAAAAACAAATGTATCAAAAGAAACAAAAATTGTATTCATTTCCCTTCGCGGCGAAATTGAACGTGAATTTACAATAAATAAGGGAATAATTGAAGACGGTATGATTTTACCGGCGGGCTTTTCACTTTCTGTTTTCAACACTCCGGTTTCTTCTGCAACACTTGCCTTCGGCTTAAAAGGCGGTTATTCTGTTTTATATCCTTCAGAGAACGATTTTTCGCAGGCATTTAAAACAGCGGTTGCTCCCCTTCTTGCGGGAACAGAAAAAGAGATTATCCTTGTTTATGCTGATGAACTTGTACCAGACTTTTATGGAGACAAACGGCCTTCAGAAAATATACCACTTGCCTTTGCTTGTCTTATCAGTTCACAGAAAAAGGATAATAGTATAGAGTTAGATGATTTTTCAGATGTTGGGAAATCGCCGGTTGAATTTCTGCGGTTTCTGGTTAAATAGTTTTATAACAGGAAGAGATTTATGAGCAAACAGGAAATAAGTTATAAAAGCAAACAGCCTAAAATCAAGAATTTTTTCGTGTACACTTATTGCTGTATTTCGAAAATCTGCGCAATAATATGGTTTGGACTTGGAGCCATTTTTCTGGCAATTTTCGTATTCCCTTTTATCCGTCTTTTTACTCTTCATAAAAAGGATTTTGGAATTATTGCCCGCGCCTACGTTTCACACACCTTCAGGGTTTTTCTTAAAAATCTGGATATCTGTAAAACCTCTCATTTAGAGGTTGCCGATAAAGAGGCCTTCCGTAACATTCACAGCAAGGTTATAATTGCAAACCACCCTTCACTTTTAGACTTTGTTTACATTATGTCTCTGGTTCCAAATTCAACCTGTATTGTACGCGGTGGTCTTACTCACACTCCTCTTCGCGGTGTAATTAAGCAGGCTTATATTACAAATACAACTGATTTTAATGATGTTCTTGTTGAATGCAAAAAGCTTACCGACAAGGGCTGTAACGTAATAGTCTTTCCAGAAGGAACCCGCTCTCCCCGCATAGGCCAGAATAACTATAAAAAAGGCGCTGCCCGAATTGCACTTTATTGTGGTTGTGATGTTCAGCCAATGTTCATTGGTGGAAGCGATAAGTACGGGCTTGGAAAGCACGATCCTCTGTGGTCTTATAATCATGTTGAAGAATATATTTATGATATTAAAATGCTGCCTGTAATTTCTATTGAAAAGTTTAAGGAGCTTTCAGAACCAATTGCCGCAAAGCATCTCACAGAAGAAATGGAAAAGGTAATTCGTGGCGCCGGTGATGAATATAAAAAGACTTATACTGGAAAGACTCTGAATAATTACTAATTCCCCCGTGTCATCCTGAACTTGATTCAGGATCTAAATACTAGACCCCGAAACAAGTTCGGGGTGACAATAAAAAAAAGTAACACAAATTCCAATCTCATGTGTTAAATTTAATGACAGGACAATTTGTACAATGAAAACTTTGTCGATGGATGATTTTGATAATCTATACCGCCAGTTCGGTCCTATGGTTCTCAGACGCTGCCGCTTTATTCTGAAAAATGAAGAAAAAGCGCTTGATGCCATGCAGGATGTTTTTGTGCGCCTTATTGAACGGAAGGAAAAAATCAGCAATGTATGCTCAAGCCTTCTCTACACTATGGCCACAAATATCTGCCTTAATAAAATCAGGGCTGATAAGCTTCGAAACGGACCGGAATTTGATGTAATTGCAGAAATTATTGAAGACAGTGCCAGTGCCGAAGGAACAGAGAAAATCGAAACCTCTATCCTTCTGGACTGCATTTTTTCTGAACGAGACAGCAAGGACAGGCAGATTGCAATTTTACATTACGTAGACGGCTACACGCTTGAAGAAACATCTGTAAAAATGAAAATGTCTGTTTCCGGAATCCGAAAACGTCTGGAAAAACTTAAAGAATATGCAACCTCAAAGGTATCATAGGAGGAAGGTATGGCAATTCCAGTTAGAATTTTAGAGGAAATCAAAAACTCTGAAGTTGATGCTAAAAACTTTTACTCAATTTATGGAAAAGAAAATATTGAGAACGCCTTAAACGATCTCAAAAAATCAGACGAAGAAATTTTAAATACCTATTCTGTTCAGGCTATGAAGGCAGCTGTTGCGGGTAAGCTTGAAGCAAATAAAAACGAAGAAGAAACCGCAAATATTTTCAGATTCCCGGCCGCAAGATTTATAACCTATGCCGCTGCGGCAGTACTGCTTGCCGCAATTGTAATTCCTGCGGGGCTTAAAAACTCAAAGCTTTCTGCAGGCAAGACTCCAACAGAAAGAATTAAAGGAAACGTAAGTTCAACTATAACTTCACCGCTGCTTAAGCTCTACCGCCAGAAGGGCCGTGAAATACAGGCTTTAAGCGATGGTGATTTTGCCCGCTCAGGCGATGTTATTCAAATCACCTATAATGCAGGACAGGAAGAATACGGTGTAATTTTTAGTGTAGATGGAAACGGAAGTATAACCCGTCATTTCCCGGAAAACAGCTGGAAGGCAGCAGCACTCGAGCAGCGCAATGATGAAACCCCTCTCGACTTTTCTTATGAACTGGACAACGCTCCGGATTTTGAATGCTTTATTATGGTAACTTCTAAAAAAGAATTCTCTCTCGAAGATATTGAAAGCAAAATCAAAAATAAAACCGATATTGATTATCTGACAAAGCTTTCTTATTTGCCAAAGAAAACAGAAGGAATTACTTTTACACTCGAAAAATAGGATGGAGATTATGAAAAAACTGATTTTGATAACTATAGCACTGCTTTCACTGTCACAGGCCTTTGCCGCAACAGAAACAGCTGAAGGAAATGCAAGCGGTGTAGACAGATATGCAATTTATATCGGCTCAAATAAAGGTGGAAAAGGCCGCGAACAGCTTTTATATGCCGGCAGCGACGCACAGAATTTTAAGAAGGCAATGTCAGAAATTGGCGGCGTTTCAGAGGAAAACAGCTATGTTCTTATTGATCCGTCAAAAGAAGCAATAGACAGCACCTTAAATACAATCTCCAACAAAATTTCTACCAGCCAGAGTCATGCTAAACGCTCGGAATTTATTTTTTACTACTCGGGTCATTCAGACGAAAACGCTCTTCTGCTTGGTGATATTCCTTATGATTATTCTTCCCTCAAAGCAGCAATTACAGAGGTTCCGAGCGATATTCATGTTGTAATTCTTGATTCCTGCTACTCCGGAAACTTTATCCGAACAAAGGGCGGTCAGAAACGCAAGCCTTTCTTAATTGATGATTCTTCGGTTGTTACGGGTCACGCTTATCTTTCTTCCAGCTCTACAAACGAGTATTCCCAGGAATCTGATGAAATTGAATCTTCGTATTTTACTAACGCAATGATTACCGGTTTACGAGGTGCCGCTGATGCTTCGGGTGATAATAAAGTAACTCTTAACGAGCTTTACTCTTATGCATTTAATGACACCCTTTCAAAAACAGAAGACAGTAAAGCAGGTCCTCAGCATCCGAACTATAATATTACACTTGTTGGTTCCGGCGACCTGGTGCTTTCCGATATTTCTAATGGGGAAGCAATGCTTTCTCTTTCCAAGGATGCAAAGGGCAAGTTTATTCTGCGCGATGAAAACGGAAAACTGATTTCTGAAATCAACAAGGTTGCCGGCCAGCCGATTTTCATGGCATTACCGGCCGCCCAGTATTCTGCTGTAATCATTGATGAATATTCTACAAAACAGGGTTTCTTTATCCTCGAAAAAGATCAGATTTATGTGCTCGACCAGAACTCGCTTTCTACAATCAAGCGAAAAACAAACCGCGTACGTGGAACGACAAATGAAGATGATTCTGATATTCTCCCGATTGATGATCTTGAAGAAAGTGTAGAACGCAGAGGTTCACGCCGCCGTTATGATATTGATGATGAATCTTCGCTTCCAGAACCAGAAGCTTATGAAGCTGTTGAAACTCTTTCTTCTCCAGAAGAAGACAACTCTTTTGAGCAGCCTTTTGATGCCGCTACAATGAACGTCTTCCATTTGTCAGCTGTACCTGGTGTGAGCCTTGTTGGCTTTGGAGGAGAATCTTCTCTCTTCTCTCTTGGTCTTCTTGGCGCTCATGACAAGAACGTTTATGCGATTCAACATTCTACTCTTATGAATATTGCATCTAACACGGCAAATGGAATTCAAATATCTGGACTCTTTAATATTGCCGGCCAGACAAATGGCGCTCAGGTAACAGGGCTTTTCAACACCTCCGGAAATGTTAACGGCGGTCAGGCATCTGGACTTTTTAATGTTGCGAAAAATGTAAACGGTATTCAGGCCAGCGGCCTGTTTAATGTCGCACAGAAGGTAAATGGTGTTCAGGCAACTGGACTTTTCAATTACGCAAAAGAAGTTAATGGCCTGCAGGTCGGAGTTATAAATATTGCGGAATCCAGCGAAGGTGTAGCAATAGGTGTTTTCAACTTCATAAAAGACGGAATGCACCACATCGGCTTCAACTGGGATACAAACAATATGTTTGATGTCTTCTTCCAGAGTGGTACAAAGCACCTCTTTGTAACCCTGGGAACCGCCACAAGCTGTAATGATGTTTTCCGAAAGAGAGAAGAAAAATCTAATATAACCTCTGTGCTTTACGGTGGTTTCGGAACAGAGTTCAGATTCGGTTTCTCAAGCCTCGACCTCGAGCTCCTGGGCAAATTCGTCTACAACTCTAAAGCGATGCCAAAAACAGAAGAAGAAGCCAAGGCGTTCAACTTTGCCGACTTCTACATTCCTTCCTTCCGTCTGACCTTTAATCCACTCAGCCTGAATCACATTGATTTAAGTGTAGGTGCAAGCTTCGATATCCGCAATCATGGAACAAACGACAAAGCCTTTACCTACATAACCCACCGCTTTGCCACCGAAGATGACGATGACACCACAATTTACCCGGCCCTCTTCCTCGGATTTAAGATTAAGTAAGAACTAAGGAGGGGAAAGTCTTCCCCTGCGCCCGAGCCTCCTCACTTCGTTGCGGTGTCTCAGGCTACCCTTTCTTACGGGGGCTAAGCCCCCGTAACGCCCCCATATTTTATCCCGCCCACCCACCCCCGCCACCTCTCCTTTCACAATATAAAATAATTGACACAAAAGCAAAAAAACATGTTATATTATAATTATCAAATAATGGAGGTATATATATGTTAGGAATGCCAGCAAGAGCTCATGCAAAACGTCTCATCGATTATATTCCAGATGATAAAATATCATCTATCGTTAATTACCTTCAGAAATTCACAACCTCAAAACCTAAAGCAGTATCTGTAGACCCAACAAAAAAAGCTGCTTATGAAGCATTACTTGCCGATGTTAAACCTGTAAAAGGTAAACCTCTCAGCTTAAACGGCCAGGAGGAAGTTGCTGACATCATTATGAGGAAATATGAAGGCCTTAATTGACACAAATATTGTTCTAGATTTTCTTTGCAAACGCGAAGGTTTCTATGAAGATGCAAATATAATTTTTCAGCATTGTTTCTCAGATGTTGATGGAATTATCGCAGGCCATACAATTTCGAATCTCTTTTACATCCTAAAATGTCGTTATGATTTTACACTTGATGAATGCAGAACAAAAATTCGAAATCTCTGCACTCTTCTGGATGTTGCAGACATAAACAAAGATGTCATTTTATCAGCCTTGGACAATGAATCTTTTTCAGATCTGGAAGATTCCCTGCAAAATGCTTGTGCTATAGCTAGCGATGTAGATTTTATTGTAACCCGTAATCTTGAGGACTTTAAGAAAACTACAATTCCTATTATTGCACCGAAAGATTTTATTGAGATTGTGAGAAAACAGAAATAAAACAGTGATGATTTTGAAAATCACCGCTGTTATAGAGTAAGTCGGCAGGCACAGCCTGCCTCTGAGCCATTTTTTCGATGAACCTAAACCGACCCTTTCGGCTCGGTTTTTAACGGTTCTTCGATTTTAGGCTTATTTCGAAAGCAAATTGTTAAGATGCTTTACAAACTCGGCCGGTTCTTTTACTTCCATGCCGGCAATCATGAGGGCCTGGGTAAAGAGAACTTCTGAGATGTCGGCAATTACTGCTTCGTCGCTTGTGTCCTTGAGGCGGGCAACGATTGGATGGTCACCGTTTACTTCGAGAATAGGCTTGAGGTCTGGACCGGCCTGGCCCATTGCCTTCATCATCTGAATCATCTGATAGCTTGGATCGTTTTCGTCTACTACGATACAAGATGGGTTTTCACCTGTGAGGGTCTTGCTAAGTTTAACTTCCTTAACCTTGTCGCCAAGTGCCTTCTTGATTTTTTCTGTAACAGGCTTGAACTCTTCTTCCTTCTTTTTAGCTTCTTCCTTGTCGCCGCCAAGGTCTTCGTCTGAGCCGGAGCGGTTTACAGCCTTGAGTTCGAACTCGTTCTTATATTTTCCGAAGCCCGGAATTACGATGTCGTCGATATCATCATCCATGATAAGAACTTCAAAGCCCTTGTCTGTATAAGCTTTTACAAGTGGATTTGCACGGAGATTCTTTTCGTCGCTTCCGCTGATGTAGAAGATTGATTTCTGATCAGGCTTCATACGCTGAACGTAGTCTGCAAAGCTTGTGTAGTTTCCGTCGCCAGTTCCAGATGCGTCTGTAGACTTAAAGCGAACGATTTCTGCAATTTCGTCGCGGTTTGCATAATCTGAATAGAGACCTTCCTTCATAGGGCGGTTGAAGTTGCGTACGAACTTTTCCCACTTTTCAATTGCTTTTTTGTCGTCGTCTGTGCGCTTGTCTGCTTCAACCTTCTTTGCCTTGTCTGCAGCCTCGCCCATTTTCTTAAACTCGGAAAGCAGCTTCTTTACGCTTGAAGATTTAATGTTGTCGAGAATGCGGTTCTGCTGAAGGATTTCACGGCTTACGTTCAATGGCAAGTCTTCGCTATCAATAATACCACGAACGAAACGCAGGTAGCTTGGCAAAAGCTCGCGATCATCATCAGTGATGAATACGCGCTTTACGTACAATTTCAATCCACTCTTGTAATCTGCCTGATACATATCAAAAGGAGCTGTCTGTGGAACAAAGAAGAGAGTTGTATATTCCTGAGTTCCTTCTGCGTGTGTATGAACGTAGTGAAGCGGGTCCTGTCCGTCGTGGCCAAAGGTCTTGTAGAACTCGTTGTAATCTTCTTCCTTAAGCTCGCTCTTAGCACGCTTCCACAAAGCTGAAGCTGAGTTTACCTGGTCAATTTTGCTCTCGCTGCCGGTTTCTTTTCCCTTGTCATCATATTTTTTCTGTTCGTAGTGAAGGTAGATTGGGAAAGCGATGTGGTCGCTGTACTTCTTAATCAGCTCTTCAATCTTCCATCGGCTTGCAAACTCCTTGCTGTCGTCATTCAAGTGCATTTCGATTGCGGAACCAGAAAGTTCAGGCTTATCAAAACCATATTTCTTAGCGGCAGCAGAATCAGCTGCTACTTCTTCAATTTCGTAAGAGTTTGTACCGTCACTTGACCAATGCCAGATTTTTCCGTCGCCTGCAGCCTTACGGGTATAAACATCAATCTTTTTAGCAGCCATGAAGGCAGAGTAGAAACCTACACCAAACTGACCGATAAGAGCCGAGTCTTTCGAAGCCTCAGCTGTAAGCTGCTCCATAAAGGCCTTAGTTCCTGAACGGGCGATTGTACCGAGGTTGTTAGTCAAATCCTCGTCTGTCATACCAATACCAGAATCCTGAACG
Source organism: uncultured Treponema sp. (assembly GCA_946537975.1). Lineage (GTDB taxonomy): Bacteria > Spirochaetota > Spirochaetia > Treponematales > Treponemataceae > Treponema_D. The sequence continues at coordinate 14,792 of CAMNGG010000426.1, forward strand.
GTAAGCACAGAATCCTTTTCATCAAAAGTGATGTCGATTCTTGGCTCGAACTTGATGTTCTTATAAGCCTCATCAGAAACTGTAAGATACTTTAATTTATCCAGCGCATCAGAACCGTTAGAAACGATTTCGCGGAGGAAAATGTCTTTATTTGAATAAAGTGAATGAATGATAAGTTTGAGAAGCTGATTTACTTCTGTCTGGAATTCGTATTTTGCCATTTTTAAACCTCGAATAAACTGGGAGTCAACCGTCATGCTGAACTTGTTTCAGCATCTATAAGAAAGAGATTCCGAAACAAGTTCGGAATGACATTATGATATCATCCCTATTTTAAGTGTTTACTTTTAAAAATACTAAAAATTCTTCTTTTCGGCAAATTTTTTGATTAAAAAAATAATCGCTTTTTCTTAAAATCTAGTTTAAAATATCTTTGTATGCCTGATATTACATTTTTCACCGGCGGAGTACAGAGTTTTTTTAAATTTACCGCACCTATTCAGCTTCAACTGGTAGCTCTTGTTTTTCTGCTGGTTCTTGAAATCATGTATTTTCACCGCAGAAGACTTCCCATTCTTTCTACGCGAACCTTTATAGGCATTTTAATTTTTTCCCTTATCTTCATTATTGCTGATACTTCCGTTATTCTTGTTTCAAAGCTTATGCTGCCAAGAAACTGGGGTATAAGGCTTGCCAGCCAGACACGTCTTTATGCTTATCTGAACATTTCTTTGTGCCAGTACTTATATATAACCTTTCTTCAGGGACGAAGGCAGCACATCAGTTTAAAAGATGGACTCAGAATATTCACCATTTATGGGTTTGGTGTAATTTCAATTGTAAGCGTTAATTTTCTGACAAAAAATGAACAGCAGGGATTTTTTGCCTACGATGTAATAAACCTTATCAACAACATCATTTCTCTTTTCTATGCCTCAATGACCCTGATTGAAAGCCGGATCTTCTACAAGAAAAATCCGGAATCATTCTTCCGCGGAAAAAGACGGTATATTTACTGGACTACTACAGTCTGGGTTATTATTGTAGTCATTCAAATCTTACAATCAAGAACCACTATTTCCAGCATCGGTGTAACAGCAATGTGCTTTTTGATGTATATGGGTCTTGAAACTCCGGGTAACTACATTGATCACGATACCGAGGCTATGAATTCCACAGCTCTCCGACTCTTTTTGCAGGACTATATCAGCCATAAAAAAGTTTTCTTTATTCTTAATATTGATATAGAAGATTATGAATCAATAGAAGAACAGTTTGGAGAAAATATAGCTACAGCCCTGATTTCAAAGATAAGTGAGTTTGCACTAAAATCCTTTACCTTCCCGGTTTTTCACACTGCACCTAATTCCATTACCCTTATAATTCCAAATAAGAAAAAGCTGGAACATAATTTTTATATTGATGTAATCATAAAGCGCTTAAAGGATAGACTTGAACAGGCCTGGTTCGTAGGAGAAAACAGTTTTTATCTTTCTTCTCACTGCGATTTCATTGTTTATCCTGATGATTTGAACACAGAGATTTCTATTCACGAATTTATAAGCCTTATTAATGACTGGCATTTCTATTCAAAGGATTCAGGCTTTATTCGTCAGGCTAATCCGGAGCTGGTAAAAAACCGTAAGCGACACAACAAGATTGTTAAGCTTGTACGGGAAGCAATTGATAATAATGGAATTGAAATGTACTATCAGCCGATTTACGAGCTCCAGACTAAAAAATTTACGAATTTTGAAGCCCTGGTCCGCCTTAAGGACAATAAAACCTACGGCTACATCAGCCCGGAAGAATTTATTCCGCTCGCCGAAAAGCACGGCCTTATTATGAGGCTTTCAGACAGAATTTTTAATCAGGTTTTTGATTTTGTTGCCTCAAATAATATTTCCGACAAGGGAATTAACCACATGGAAGTAAACCTTTCAGGCCTGCAGTCGGTAGATGCGGCACTTCCGGAACAGATGACTCAGCTGCTTAGAAAGTATAGCCTGAATCCAAATATCGTAAATCTTGAAATTACAGAATCAATCGCCATTACATCAAGCTTTATGCTTAAAAAGAATATGGATGAACTGAAGAAAATCGGCTGTACTTTTTCTATGGATGATTTTGGAACCGGCTACTCTAACCTTTCACAAATGGCAAAGGTTGATTACGAATTAATCAAAATTGATAAAAGCCTTTTATGGCCCTGCTTTGACAAAAATAATCCGGTGCAGGCAAACGCAAAAATCATTCTTGATAATATGATTACCATGATTTTAAGTCTTGGAAAGAAAATTGTTGTAGAGGGCGTAGAAACAAAAGAGCAGCTGGATTATCTGGAAAAGATGGGCGTAACCTACATTCAGGGCTACTACTTTTCCAAACCGCTTCCAGCTGCCGATTATCTTAAGTTTCTTGAAGAAAATAATTAGTTCTCAGCGAACATTGC
>CAMNGG010000427.1 GCA_946537975.1 uncultured Treponema sp.
TTAATCTAGATTTTCAAAGTTTCATTCATACTGCCAGTTCTATAGCCCTGTAAATCCATGGAAATATAATTGAAGCCGATTTTCTTAAATTCATTTACAATTTTTTCTTGATGTTCAAGAAGCTTAGAAAAATCTTCCGGGTTTATTTCTATTCTTGCAATTGTACCAGAGGTTTCACCATTTCCAAAACTGTGGATTCTTACACGCTCCTGAACAAAGCCTAAATCAAGGAGCAGCTGTTCCGCTTTATCAACCATATCAAGCTTTTCAACGGTAATTAATTCTCCATAAACAAAGCGACTGGCCAGACAGGCAAAGCTCTGTTTTTTCCAGGTTGGCAAACCAAGCTCTTTTGAAATTGCCCTGATTTCTGATTTCCATAAATTACATTCTCTGAGCGGACTTTTTACTCCAAGCTCTGCTATTGCCTTAAGGCCAGGCCTGTAGTCTCCGTTGTCATCAAGATTACTTCCTTCACAAACAAAGGCAAGCTTATGCTGCTTAGCAACTTCAATGATTTCTTCAAAAAGCTCGTGCTTGCATAAATAGCAGCGGTTCTTTGGATTTTCCTTGAAGCCCGGAATATTCATTTCTTCGGAATCAATAAAAATATGTTTGATACCTTCTTTTTTACAGAAGTCCTCAGCTTCTGTTTTTTCTCTTGCAGGAAAAGAATGAGAACGCGCGGTTACAGCTACAGCTTTATCTCCCAGAACATCATGAGCAACCTTAAGCATAAGGGTTGAATCAACTCCGCTGGAAAAAGCGAGGGCTACACTTCCAAGCGTCTTAAAATAATTTTTTAAGTCTCGATATTTTTTCATTAATTCTTCAGTCATATTATTTTTCGCTCAATTTTCTATTTACTTCTACAGCGGTTATACAGGTATCCTGATATTTTGTTCCCTTATAAACTTCAAGAATTGTAAGCTTTATATGTTTTACATTGTCAGGAAGAATAATCTGGGTAAATACAACTTCGTCTCTGAATTCAACTTCCTTTTTGATGCCGGTATCAGTTTCAAGAAGAGCCTTTTTGATTCGGTTATTTTCTTTGAAAAGATGAGGCTTTAAAGGATCAACGTATCCATTAAGAATGCGGATATCAAGTGGCAAACCTTGTCCGCTTCCTTTCGGATAAGATGTTTCGACTTCAAAAGTCTCACCGATTCCATCACCTTTTTTTCCTTCAACCCAAGGCCTTATCTGAGAGCTCCACGATACAACATCTACGTTTTTTGTTGGGATAGCATAGATTTTGCCGGCATTTTCTGCTACATAAGAAGTTGACCCTTCTTTCAGATAGGATGAAGCTTTGTAGCTTTCAACTCTGATAGCATTATTGTGAAGGAATGAAGGCTCAGAGAAGTATTTTGCTACAGCTTCTTTATCATCTTTAAGAAGTTCAGTTTTATGCTCAAAAAAAGCATAGCGGAATGTGTTTGGTTCGGACATCCAGCCCCATTCATCATCATCTTCAGTTACTTTTGCAGTACAGGTATCAATAATAGTAAAATGATGTTTAGGCTTCATGTTCGCATCAAAAAGCTTCAGGTGCTTATAACCGTATTGGTCGATATACATATCAGCATTCTGTGAATCGTATTTATTTGAACCAAGCTCAAAAGTTAGCGTTATATAGCGGCTGTCTGAATTTGTTGATGCACCGATAGTAGCATTATAAGCATCTAACCAGTAGTAATCTCTATTGAAAAGATTGACTGCTTTTTTTACGGTTTCTGTTTTTTCATAAATTGAAGAATTTCCTGCTGGCTGGGAAACATATTCAAAATATTTATTAAAAAGAGCAGTATCATCTGAATAGGAACAACGGGCTTTGTAATTTTCAAAATCTTTTGTTTCCCAGTCTTCATTTGAAGGAGCTGTAATATTTTCAATTAATGCAGAGATACAGGTATCCTGATATTTTGTTCCTTCGTAAACTTCAAGAATTGTAAGCCTTATTGAATTAGAAGGTTTTGAAAGCTCTAGGTAATTGAAGTAAACCTTGTCTTCAAAATTCATAGTGTATTCAAGCTTGTTTGTAAGATCTTCTACTTTAAGCTTTTTTACACGGCTGTTTTCCTTAAAAAGCTTCATGTTCTGAACATCTGCATAGCCGTTGAGAATTGAAAAGCTGTAAACAGGCTGATCAAATTCAATGGAGATTGTTTCGTTTATGCCGTAACCTTTAGCTCCTTCAACCCATGGAATATGAGCATTGTTCCACCAGTAAGGATGACAACGGCAACCAACTTCAAAGGCCCTGAAAAGATTGATTGGCGCGTAAACAATATCCTGGCCGTATTGATTTTCTTTTAAACTGGAAGAGGCAGAAATTGACTTGACATTATGGCTGTGAAAAGGTGAGTAGTCGCCGCTTGAATCTTCAGAGCTGGCATAACGGTCATAGTTATTCTTTCCGTCTGTACGAAAGTTTGTAAAAAGCTGCCTCATGCCTTGACCGTCAATAATAAGAGCCTGGCGTCCGTTAAAAGTCAGCTTCAGAAATCCGTCTTTGTCATAGGCAAGAAGCTTTCTGTCCAGCTTCATCATTTTCTTATTATAAGGCAGCATAAAATAAAGCTCGCTGTCGTTAAAGAAAAGAATAGATTCATCTTCTTCTCCAAGAGTAATCCGGTGTATTGAAGCTGCAAAAAGTGAAGTGACTCCACTTGCAAGAATCAGAAGTGTAATTAAACAAAACTTTTTCATATTTTTCTCCTGTCAGTTCCAGTTTTTTTTGATGTAACAAGGTTTGTGGGCAGACGACTAATTAATTATATATCAAAAAATAGAGATTTGCAGAACATATTTTCAGGACATATTTTTTTGTTGGCCCTTGTATCAAAAAACTGTTATAATTGAGTTATGAAAGCTTCTACAAACAAATCTGTAAAAAATGATAAGGCAGTAAAAACTGTTGGAATTTTAACCTCAGGTGGAGACGCTCCAGGTCTTAATGCTGCTATCCGAGCCCTTTGTATTTCCGGAAAAAATAATTACGGAATGAAGTTTATTGGAATTCGTAACGGATATCGCGGACTTATAGATAATGATACTTTTAAAATGGATGAAATAGATCTTGAGCCGCTTATTTCGCAGGGTGGAACAATTCTGGGAACCTCCCGTGTAAAGCCTTTTAAAAATCCGGTGCCGGATCCAAAGACCGGGCTTTTACCGGTAGAAGGAATCAAAGAAACCTTCAAAAAAAATAAACTTGATGCGCTTGTTTGTCTTGGTGGAAACGGAACAAATACAACTGCCTCTCTGCTGGCCGAAGCCGGCTTTAATGTAATTGGAATGCCAAAGACGATTGATAATGATATTGTTGGTACTGATGAGACCTTCGGCTTTCATACTGCGATTGATGTAGCTACCCGTGGAATTGAGGCAATTCGTACGACTGCAAAAAGCCACAGTCGCGCAATGGTTGTTGAAATCATGGGTCACAAGGTTGGCTGGCTTGGTTTATATGCCGGACTTGCAGGGCGTGCAGATGTAATTCTTCTTCCGGAAATTCCTTATGATATCAAAAAGATTGCAAAATTCATAAAGGCTAAAAAAGCTGCCGGACAGAATTATTTTATTATTGCCTGTTCAGAAGGTGCTATTGATCTTGCGGAAGCAGCTCTCGGAAAAAAAGAATTTAAAAAGGCTCGAGAGGCTATGCCGCAATCGGTTGGTTTCCGCCTTGCAAAAGAAATAGAAGAGGCCACTGGTATAGAAACAAGAACCAGTGTGCTGGGCTATCTGCAGCGTGGCGGAGATCCTGCTCCTTATGATATGATTTTAGCAACTAAGCTTGGTAATGCGGCTGCGGATTTCCTTGCTGAAAAGCGTTTTGGAAATCTTGTTGCGGTAAAAAATGGCGGCATTGCGGCAACTCCGCTTTCGGTTGTAGCAGGTAAGGTAAAAGAAATTACGGAAAAAGATCCTGTGTTGAAAACTGCGCGTGACCTTGGAATTTGTTTTGGTGACTAATGGGGACTGATATTGTGGCAACTGGTGATTTGAAGTGTCATCGCTGTGCTGTCTGTGACGGTTATGGCTGTCCCGGGATGCTGCCTGGGCTTGGCGGTGTTTATGAAGGAAAAAATTTTCAGCTGAACTGCGAAGGCTGGCGGGAGCTTTTTGATGGAGCTGTGGCTCGCGGAGAAGACGAAAAAATCCGCAGCATTTCTGTGACTTCGGAAAAGCTTCGCTGCGGTCCTGTTACCGGTGCTGTCGAAAATATCGGATATGAGCAGGAAGCGGATTTTTATCTTCCTTATCTTAAAAATGCAGTTCAGGCGGGCTTGGGCCTTTGTGTAGGAGACGGCTGCCCGGATGAAAAACTGAAGCTGGGAACTGCGGCTGTCAGGGAGCTCGGTCATGCGGCCGCCTTCTTCCTTAAGCCTTATCCTCAGGAAAAGCTTTTTGAACGCGTTGAATGGATACGTCCTTACGCTTCTCACATCGGAATTGATATAGACTCTTACAACATTGTTACAATGCGAAACCTGGTAAATCTGGAGCGAAAAACGGCTGCCCAGCTCGAAGAATTCCGACAACACACAAAGCTGCCCTTTGTAATCAAGGGCGTTTTTACTGACGAAGATTTGACTCTTGTCCGCGAGGTCAGACCGGATGTAGTTTATATTTCAAATCACGGTGGCAGAGTCGAAACCCGAATTGGCTCTACGGCCGCTTTTCTTGCTGACCATGCTGCTGAGTTAAAAAACTACTGTAAGGAAATCTGGGTGGACGGAGGAATCCGTACCCGCGAAGATATTCAGACAGCCCTTTATTACGGAGCCGACCAGGTTATTATGGCGCGGCCGCTTATTCGTGCAACTTTTGATGATCACTATGAAGAAACTGTACGGGAACTAATCGGTGGTTGAGTGCTCGCGAAGCGAGTGTATCGAAACCACCTGCGAAATTAAAACTTTACCTCGTATCCACTATAACTTGCCAGCAGGCTTATGCGGTCATCAACACCGACAATGTTAAAAATCTGGTGCATGCGGTTTTTAAGTGTACCAACTGTAATTCCAGAATCAGTGGCAATTTCTTCATAGCGCTTTTCTTCGAGAATCTGCTTAAGCCATTCCTTGTCGCGCTTGGTGAGCTCCGGGTACTGGGAAAGATCCCAGACTCTGGCATGCTTCATACCATAAAGAAATCTGAAAAAGCTCGCAGAAAAAAAGAGGGTGACAAAAAATACCAGAGTGTAACCTATGGCTGTAATCAGAGAGGTAATCAGAACATCAGTGCCAAATCTAAGGTTCGAGAAAATAAGAATATAGTTGGCGGCGATTGAACAGATAATTTTAGGCAGTCTTTTAGATCTGTAATAACCAAGATAAACAAGGCAGGCAATACCCATCAGATATAAAAGCTGACCAATAGGGTATACTGCAATTGTATCAACAATTATAATCTTAAAGGAATACAAAAAAGATATTATCGAAAAGAAAACAAAATGCTGTGGTAGAATAAGAAAAATTATAAAGAAAATCAAAGATATCGAATCAATTATTGCGGTATTTAAATCTGAAGTCAGAAAAGATTGAATGCTGGTAATTTCCGGGATTTCCTGTGTAAAGCCTGTTCGCAAAAATAAACGAAGTATGCATAAGATTTCTACGACAATTCCAAGAATACAAAAAAGCCGTATCAGGTTTTTAGCTGTTTTTGAAAATGTTATTTCTCTCATATTTTTAATTCCCTTTTGTTTATATGACTACAATCATATCGTAAAAATTAAAAAAATTCAAAAAAAACTTGACAGTGATTTTGTATTATTGTATTATGTACTTAATACAATAGTGCAAGCGCAGCACTAGGCTTAAGGAGTTGTAATGGAATATCAGTTCACAAATGATAAACCGATTTATCTGCAGCTGATTGACTATTTCAAGGCGCAGATTATTTCCGGAGAGCTCCCGGAAGGAAGCCGGCTTGATTCTGTCAGAGACTTAGCAGTCAAGGCTCAGGTAAATCCGAATACCATGCAAAAGGCACTTTCCGAACTGGAAAGAATGGGGTTGGTACGTACTGAAAGAACTTCGGGACGCTTTATTACTGATGACAAGGAAATGATCAAAAATATGAAAAAAGAGCTTGCGGCCAGCGAAATAACTGCTTTTTTAGAAAGAATGAAAGCAATGGGTTTTGATAAAGAAGAAGTTATCAAAATTATCAACGAGGCATAGGAGAATAGAATGGAAACAGTATTAGAATGTAAAAGCCTTAGAAAGCAATATGGCAAAAAAATTGCTTTGAAAAATATAGATCTTCAGATTCCGGCAGGTTC
>CAMNGG010000428.1 GCA_946537975.1 uncultured Treponema sp.
AGTGGAACAGGGAAAGGGTGTCCGTCCTTTCCGCCATGCGCAAAACTGAAACGGGCCGGATCTGTAAAGCGACTCGGAGTTCCATATATAACTTCACTTACAAGAGCAAGAGACTGCAGGGTTCGGGGACCAAGGCCTGGTGTAAGCAAAAGACTTTCAAAATCCTGAGGCTGATTCTGGTAAGCTGTCGCTAACACTCCACCCAGCCTCTTAAGATCAACATCCTGTTCCAGAACCTCGTGATGTGCCGGAAGAATTATTGAACGTCCTTTCTTTTCTATTACATTGTTAAGATCCTCTGTTTCCGGCTGGGAAAAGAGTTCGGGAAATAATTCCTGTTGCTGTGGAAGTGCGGGGGCGTTGCGGGGGTGTCCCCCGCTAGAAGGGGAAGCGTAAGACACGGTGGTTGAGCTTTGCGAAACCGCCGGGGCTGAAGCGAGGGGAAGACTTTCCCCACCCTGCATAAGAATTATCTGCCCCGCAGGTTTTCCAATTTGAGTTATTTCCTTAAGCATTCGCTCCGGCTCTTCGCGACTCATTTCTAGAATTGAATTGCGGGCTTTATCGGCTTTTATGTCTGTAAGATTTAAAATACTTCCACGATTAACACCCACAACGGCAGTATGAGGTTCTTCAACAAACGAACGTAAGTTAGTTGAACACCAGTGATATCTACGAGCCTTTTTTTCTGCACCATTCATTCCCTGCTGAATAACAGCCCAGCTGCCGTTTCGAGTCAAAATAAAATTATGCTGATATAACTGAAAGCCATCCTGAACAGCATTATTATCTACCTTGGCAACAAGCTTACTGTTTCTAACAAGTTCATCGCCATGCAAGCCTTCCTTTCCGGCAATATCCAGAAGCTCATCAGGTGTCATTCTTGAATACTTTCCACGCCCGCCACAAACATAAATACCAAGTTCCTTAGCCCTTGGATTAAGTCCTCTTTTAAGCGCATACATAACACTGGTGGTAATTCCAGAACTGTGCCAGTCCATCCCCATTACAGCTCCAAAGGACTGAAACCAGAGGGGATCGCTCAGACGAACAAGAACCTCTTCGGGACCAAAATTTTCCACAAGGGCTTCTGTAATCAATGTGCCAAGAACCATCATGCGGTCTGCAAGCCAGCGAGGAACGGTACCTGTATGAAGAGGCAAATCTGCATGTCCACTGTTTCGGAATTGAGCCATACTTTTAATATATCTTTTATTATGTGAATATGCTATATTTTCTCTCATGAGTTTTCGTGATAAAAAAGTTTTCGGATATCTGCTGGCTGCTGCCTGTGTATTTTTCTGGGGCATCACTTTTGTTTGTACAAAATACCTCCTTCGAGATTTTTCGCCGCTTGAAATTCTTTTCTACAGATTTATAGCTGCTTATCTTGGGCTCTGGCTCCTCCGTCCCCGCTTTGAAAAAATTGCTGCCCGCGATAATATTCTTTTTGCTCTTGCGGGATTTTTTGGTGTAATCCTTTATCAGCTTTTTGAAAACATCGCCATCAATTATACAAATGCATCAAATGTAAGTGTTATAGTAAGCATCTGTCCTCTTTTCACTGCAATCTTTAGTCAAATTTTTCTTAAGGAAAAACATCTTTCTCTCTGGTTTGTAATCGGTTTTTTTATTTCAATTACTGGTGTTACCCTCGTCTGCCTGAACGGAAATAAAACTCTGGAGTTTAATCCAAAAGGAGATTTTCTTGCACTTTTTTCTGCAATCTGCTGGGGTCTTTATTCTGTTGTAATTTCAATTATCAATAAAAAAAATTATGACCAGATTTGTTCAACCCGCCGCATCTTCTTCTTTGCGGTCCTGATGATGATACCCCTAATGATTTTTACAGATCAAAAAAACATAACTGCAAACAGTGTAAGATTTTCAAATCCTCTGAATATTCTTTATCTTCTTTTTCTTGGTTTGATCGCAAGCGGCTTTTGTTTTGCGGCCTGGAACAAGGCCTGTAAAATTGCAGGAACTGTAAAAGTAAGCTGCGGACTTTATCTTATTCCGATTGTTACAATTATTTTTGCATTTTTTGTACTTGGTGAAAAAATCACATTGCTTGGTGCTCTTGGAGCAGCAATTACAATTGCGGGTTTGTTTGTGAGTGAAAGATGAGTAGAGAAATTTTAATAATTCAAAAGGCTAGTCTTGAAAATCACAAAGACACATTGAATTTGCGGCAAATAATTAAAATATGACATCTCATTGTCATATTTTCCGTGCTATAATAGATTCATGCACTTTGTAAATGCGAAAACAATATTAACTCCTCACAGCATGAATATTTACCGTGGCTGCAGTCATGGCTGTATCTATTGTGATTCACGAAGTAAGTGTTATCAGTTTTCACATGCTTTTGAAGATATAGAAGTAAAGCAGAATGCTCCTGAGCTTTTAGAAAATTGCCTTCGAAAAAAACGTAAGCGCTGCATGATTGGTACAGGCTCTATGTGCGATCCTTATATTCCCCTGGAAAAAGAACTCTGCCTTATGCGGCGCTGTCTTGAAATTATAGAAAAATATTATTTTGGAGCAGCACTTATAACAAAATCTGATTTAGTTTTGAGGGACCTGGATCTTCTTGCCCGAATAAATAATAAAACAAAAGCTGTAGTCCAAATGACACTAACAACTGCCGACGACGAACTCTGTAAAATTATAGAGCCTGGTGTTTGTCCGACCAGCCGCCGCTTCGAAGTTTTGCAGGCCTGCCACGAAGTCGGGATTCCAACAGTTGTATGGTTCAGTCCTCTTTTGCCTTTTATAAATGACACCCGTGAAAACATAGATGGAATTATTGATTACTGCATCCGCTCCGGTGTAAAAGCAATTATTTGCTTTGGAATTGGAGTTACTCTGCGGGAAGGAAACCGTGAATATTTTTATGCCGCTTTAGATCGCGCCGCAACAGGTGACCCACGCTTTATCGGAATGAAGGAACGTTACCAAAGAACCTTCGGTTATTCATATATGATCAACAGTCCTCACAATCATGAGCTTATGCGGTATCTGTCCCAGCTTTGTAGTAAAAATAATATCCAGCTGGGTACAGATTCAATATTTAGATGGATGGAAGAATTCCCTCAAGAGGATCCTTTACAGCCGGATTTATTTTAGCAAGCAGATGTGCCTTGAGTCCAAGTTTTTTTGGGGGCGTTGCCGCAAGCGTACATTTATAACGCGGGTGGTCAAGAATTTTTGCCATATTTCCTTCTCTTATAGTATTTAAGTCTCTCTTTCGTTAGAATATGAGGCTATGAAGAAATTTTCTTTTAAGCAATTTATTGTACCGAACTTTGGCAAACGGCTGGCCTTTATGCTGCCGGCGGTAATTCTCATGGGTGTCTTTGTTTCGATTCTCGTTGAAATTGGCTGGGGAACAGATCCTGCCAGCTTTATGAATCTGAACATTGCAAGCACTCTTGGCTGGGGGCTGGGAAACACTGAGGTTCTTGTTTACGGCCTCATGTTGATTTTCACTTTTATTTTTGGTGCCGAAATGATTGGCTTTGGAACTCTTGCCAATATGATTCTCATCGGCTATGTAATTGACCTCTGCCGCTGGATCTGGAAAAATATTGGCTTTGCTCAGTTTATTTATGATGCAAGCTTTGTAGTCCGCGCTGTGATTTTTGCAGCAACCCTGCTCTGTTTTGTTGTGGTTGCTTCAATCTACATCAATGCACAGATGGGTGTTGCCCCCTACGATGCTATTCCAAATATTCTCAGCGGCTGGATTACCGTTATACCTTTTGCCGTAATCAGAATCTGCTTCGACCTGGCTGCGGTTGGAATTGGTGTGCTTGCGGGTAAGCTGAATCCGGATGGCATTCAGGGCTCTATTGTCGGTTCTATTTTGATGTCGCTGCTGCTGGGCCCGGTTATCAGCCTGGTAGGAAAACCGCTGAAAAGAATACTCTAAATTAATACACCATAACCGAAAAATCACCTATAGAAGATATAAGTATAGTTTTATATAATTAAAAGGTTATGGAAAAATCTAATTTTAAACCTTTTATCCCTGCGGATAAGATTATGCCGGAAATTACTCCGGTTTCTATCACGCTGGGAATCATTCTTGCCGTACTCTTTGGTGCGGCAAATGCTTACTTAGGTCTGCGTGTTGGAATGACCGTTTCGGCTTCTATTCCGGCTGCTGTTCTTTCCATGGGAATCATCCGCATCATTATGAAGCGCGATTCAATTCTGGAAAATAACATGGTGCAGACAATTGGTTCAGCAGGTGAATCTCTTGCTGCTGGAGCAATCTTTACTTTGCCAGCCCTCTTTATGTGGGCTTCAGAAAGCGATGCTGTTCATAAGCCTTCTTTCTGGGTAATCGCAATCATTTCTTTGTGTGCTGCCATCCTCGGACTCATCTTCATGGTTCCACTTCGCTCTGCTTTGATTGTTGAAGAACATGGTGTTTTGCCATTCCCTGAAGGAACTGCCTGTGCAGAGGTTCTTCTTGCCGGCGAAGAGGGTGGAGAAAAATCAAAAATCGTTTTCTCTGGTCTTGGTATTTCTGCTGTTTACAAATTCATTGCAGAC
>CAMNGG010000429.1 GCA_946537975.1 uncultured Treponema sp.
TTTCACTTCTCTTCCAAAATAATTCCTTCAAGCACTTCCACTGCGGCGGCAACCATCTTAGGGCAGAACTCGGTGAACAGTTTATTATCGCGGCAGTATTGAACGCCTTCTTCTGTCCTTACATCGCAGCCCAATAAATCATTGCAGATGTAGGAGCCGCATTTTTCCTTGAAGCGGTCCATCATTAAATCATTTACTTTGTTTGAGACCAGGCGGCCTTCTGTATCAGCGGCACTTTTCTGGCCATACAGTAAGCCTAGTACCATCAGGGCTCCTGTTACGGCTCCGCAAACTTCTCCCTTGCGCATTCCGCTTCCAAAGCAGCTTCCAAGCCTCAGCGCATCTTCCTCTGTAATTCCACATTCGTCCGCAAAAGCCGCTAAAACCGACTGAGAGCAATGCAGTTTTTGCGAAAAATAATTCTCAGCTTTTTCTTTGTGAGTCATATTTTTACCCCCAAATATTTTTTTACATCTGCCACACTTAAAACCTTGCCGCAGGAAACAATCTTTTCATTCACAGAAAGTGCCGGCAGACTCATAACACCAGTTTCCATAATCTTCTTCATGTCCGTAATGTACTGAACGTCAGCCGCAATATTCATTTCTGCCAGAGCGTCAATCACATTCTGATGCAGGGTCTTACAGCCTTTGCAGCCACTTCCATAAACTTTAATTGTAAGATTTTCCATTCGATTCTCCTTTTCGTTTTATAAAAACAATGCCTGAAAAGCATTAAAAAAATATCCGACAAGAATTATCCCAACCACGCAGATTGAAATAAAAATTATCAGCAGCTTTGTCTTGATAACCTTTTTCAGCATAATCAGCGAAGGTAAACTCAAAGTCGTTACTGCCATCATAAAACTAAGGACAACTCCCAAAAGTGCACCCTTTGCAAGCAGGCTTTCCGAAATTGAAATGCAGCCAAAAATATCTGCATACATCGGAATGCCGGCAAAGACTGCAAGAATTACACCAAGCGGATTTTTCTTTCCCAGTGCGCTGATAATCCAGGCTTCTGGAATCCAGTTGTGAATTACGGCACCCACCGCCACACTCAAAAGAATATATGGAAAAACTTTTTTGAGAGTTTCGCCAACAGACTGCAGCGCAGAAAGCAGCCTTTGTTTCTGGGAAAGCTTTTCTTCTTCATAAGAAAGTCTTTTTCCATTGCGGATAAAATCAGCAACCTGATCTTCCACATGAAGATGCTCGATTATTGTTCCTCCGGCAACGGCAACAATAAGTCCTAGCACAACATACGCAATCGCAATCTTCCATCCAAAGATACTGGTCAGCAAAATGAGAGAGGCAAAATCAACCATTGGAGAAGAAATCAAAAAACTGAATGTAACTCCAAGAGGAAGCCCTGCGGTGGTGAATCCCATAAAAAGGGGAATAGAAGAGCAGGAACAAAATGAAGTTACCGTTCCCAAAAGGGCTGCAATTATGCGGGCAGAAAATCCCCTGCAGTGCGACAATATTTTTCTGCTTCGTTCGGGTGGAAAATATGACTGAATGTATGAAATCAAAAATATCAGCACAAAAAGCAGTATGGTGATTTTAATTACATCATAAAGAAAAAAGTGGAGGCTTCCACCAATGCGGCTTTCAATATCAAGGCCAAGGGCAGAAAGGATTTTTCCGATAAGCGTATTGAGCCACTGCATCCCGAGAATCTGATTTTGAAAAAAACTTCCCATAATCACTAATCCTTGCAGCAGCACTTTTCTGCGGATTTTTTAGAAGATGAAGTTTTACAGGTAAACTCAGATACAGCACTTTTAAACTCCGAGAACTTTTTGCAGTTTATTGAATAATAAGTCCACTTCCCTTCCTTTCGCGAATTAACAAGATTACATTCTGTAAGAATCTTCATATGATGGGAAAGCGTGGGCTGAGTGATATTAAAGGCATCAAGAATTTTACAGGCACACAATTCGCCGCCAGTCAGCATTTTTATAATCTGGACCCGATTTTCATCTCCCAGAGCCTTGCAGATAAGAGCAATTTCTGATTCATTCATATATCACCTCATATTGATAACTTTCTATATGTAATAATATAATCAATAGATAGATATTTGTCAATATGAAAAAAAATATATTCTATCAGTTGTATTTTTAAAGAGTGAATTCAAGACTCTTTATAAACAATCATTCACAAAACCGCGAATCTCCGTGCTGATTAAATCACTTTCAAAATAGTGCACATAGTGTCCGCAATTCAGATTGATAATTTTTGCATTACACTGTTCTGCAAAATCCTTCTCATGCTCAAGCCAGTTTGGGGATACCTGTTTTCCGTTTGAAACGAACATCAGGATGGGGCAGTTTATCTTTCCGGCAGCCGCTACTTTTTCTGCATTTTTCAAAACCACTTCTGCCTCTTTTATATAACATTCATTAAAGGCATTTTTTTTCCATAAAATTTTCTGCTCTTTGATTTCCTCTTTAGTCAGACCGCATTTGTTTACAGGAAGCCAGAACAAAAGTCCTTTATCCTTTGCTTTTTTCATTTTCCTGATGATTGAAATCCGCCGGTCCACTTCATCACTTTTCCAGGCCAAATATGTTTTTGGAGTTGCCATATCAAGACCAATTATCGCCTGAACTTCATCAGGATATTTCTGCTTCCACCTTATTGCCTCAAGCCCCGAAAGCGAATGTGGAACCAGAATATACGGGCCGTTTTCTCCCGCCACTTTCAAAGCTTTCCGCTGCATGTCTATTACAGAATCAATCTCGCAGGAGGCTGCAAACAAATCAGAATAGCCGTAGCCAAATTTTTCAATCACAATGACTCTGAAATCTTCAAGAAGCTTCTCGTAGAGGATTTTAAAATCATACATGGGGGAAGCCGTTCCAGAACCGGACATAAAAAT
The DNA here is from genome assembly GCA_946537975.1 of uncultured Treponema sp. Lineage (GTDB taxonomy): Bacteria > Spirochaetota > Spirochaetia > Treponematales > Treponemataceae > Treponema_D. Next base: position 2,887 of record CAMNGG010000429.1, read on the forward strand.
CAGCTTCGGCTTGCCTGCATTCCCTGTCCTAAAAAGATGAAGCTTGTGTCCTTCTATTGTAAAGAGTTCTAATTTTTTCTGATTTGAAACGTTCATTTTCCTACCTCATAAAATTATTCTAGCATGAGTTTAACAAAAAACAAGAGTTTATGGAAAGTTTCAATTAGTCCCAGCCGTTCAAAATCACAAAAATGTCTGTTCATATTAATTCTTCAATTCTTTCAAGAATCATCTTAATCGGCATGACTTCACTCATCGAGCTGCCTGACAGAAATGCAGGCGAAAATACAATTACCGTCAGCTGCTCCGTAAAAAAATCAGTGAATACTCTTGACAAACATACCGATGGTATGTATATTAAAGATAGATACTGTTGGTATGTATGATAATTATGTCAAGAAACAAATACCCTGAAAAAACGGAAAAATTGATTATCTCTGTAGCAACAAAACTCTTTTTGGAAAAAGGGTATGAAAATACCTCTCTCAATGATATTATCAAAAATCTTGGGGGACTGACAAAAGGCGCAATTTACAGCCATTTTAAATCTAAAGAGGAAATTTATCAGGCCGTAATTTATGAAATGTCGGCTTCTTCGGATGATGCAATCGAAGAGATTATAAAATCAGACCAGCTTAACGGTCGTCAGAAAATTGTACTTGTTCTTAACAAATCTCTTGAAGCTGCAATTGAAAATCATAAGTCAGGTGTACGCCTTGATTATGCAAAAAACCCCAAGATGCTGTATGCACTTCTGCTTGAATTAAAGGATGAAATCGCACCTTTGTTTATCCGGCCGATTATTGAAGAGGGAATTTCCGACGGTTCAATTACAACTGAATATCCAAAGGAGCTTTCGGAATTGCTGGCTTTGGTTGTGAACTTTTGGATTAATCCGCTTGTATTTGAATGCCCGGCAAAAGAGATTGTGAAAAAGTGCAAATTGTTTTCATCTATGCTTGCTCCATTTAATCTGGACATTCTGGATGATAAACTAATAAAAAAACTGAAACAACTGAAGTAGGTTGTTTACAAAACGATGGAGAGGCTTTTATGGAAAATCAGCAGAATCAAATCACAAAATCCAAGAAGGAAATTATCCGCATCATTGCCGTTCTTATTATTGTAACTACAATTGTAAAATACATTGAGTTTTTATTCATCCGCACCGACCAGACTATAATTGCCGACAACGTAATCACAAAAATCTTCTGCATAATCGCTACTCTTGTTGCAATGAAAATCTGCGGGCTTAAACTTTCAGATATCGGCTTGAAGAATAAGAACACTCTTAGATATATCGGCTGCGGTCTGGGACTTGGTATTTTTACTTTTGGAATTTCCTATGGTCTTGAAATGCTGCTTCTCGCGGTTCAAGGAAAAGAGCCTCGCTTATCTGCATTTATCACAAACTTCGGGCTTTCTGGTGCAACTTCAGAATTCAGTCTTTCGATTCAGGCTTTGATTATCTGTGTGATTGTTAATATCATAAACGTTTTGGCCGAGGAAGGAATGTTCCGTGG
>CAMNGG010000430.1 GCA_946537975.1 uncultured Treponema sp.
TGAAATCGGTTGCAAGCAACCACGTTCAGCATGACGGGATTCAATGGATGCTGAAATAAATTCAGGATGACAATACTTTTTGGACAGCCCTTGATTTTTTTCGTAGCTGGGACCCGCTGACTAATTTTAAACTCTTTGCATTTTGTTTCATGCTGAAGCCCTGTATCGGGAGATAAGTATGAAAAAGGCATTGGCTGTAGTGGTAATGATGTTTGTAATTTTCTTAGGATTTTCATTCTGTACAAATTAAGGAAACGAAAAAATTGTGGGCAAAGTGAATTCTCTTTTGAATTTTTCACTAACAAATATAAACCGAGGCGACATAATCAATTTTGTTTCAAAGGAAAAAGATATTTTGCATTTTAAAGGTGAGCGTTGGGTTTTTGGAATAAAAGATGATTCTGATGATGGAGAGTATTATAAAGGCATGCCTGCCTTACTCAGTGCCTTTGGAAATCTTCTCATAGCTAATCCATATCATCAATAGGAATACCTGAGGTTGATATAGATTTTTTTCTTTGGAATCTCTAATCATTCCCGTGCAATGGGAATGAATGTGTGTTATATTCATTAGCATCTGGAGGTAAATCTATGGGTTTCTTTGTAGCCGGTTTAGGTATGTTTGCAGCTGCTGTTACATATGGAATCTGCGATTTAATGAGTTTTGTGGCTTGCAGCCTTCGGGTTTGGCTTTGCGAAAAGTACAGTGCTTCCCAAAAGAATTAAAGAGGTTGCTGCCACCGAAAAAATAAAAGTCGCCTGTCAGTTTACCGTATTTGTGAAAAAGAGAGGTATAATGTAATTATGAGCAATAACAGTGAAAGAATACATGAAACAATCATTATTAATGGAAAGAAGTACGATTACATTATGACCAGCAGCACGGAAGTTCTGAAAACGGAACTTGAAAAACTTGGCTGCAGGCTGCCTTATTATAATGATTATCGCTACAATCCCAGCCTTTCCCACGATGTCCGCAGGAAAATGACTGAGCATAAGACAAAGTGGTCGCTTACTACGAGTAACGGTTCAGGCGTTCTGAATTTTTATAAGGAAAGTGACAGGGAAAACGATGAAGGAAAAAGAGAGGGAATTCCATTTATTGTTTACCTTAGCGAGCTGATAGACTTTTCGCGGAGTTCAAATCTTTTTTCAAAAAACCTGATTTTTGCTTTAAATCAGTTTGATAAAAACAAACTTCCTGCCCTTGCTGCAGAATGGACGCCCTTGATGATTGCCATAAGCCAGCGAAAAATTGAAATTGTCAGGATTCTCCTGGATAGCGGTCTTTCACCAAATCAGTCGGATTCAAAAGGTTATACACCTCTTATGCTTGCCAGCTTTTTAAATGAAGCAAATATTATTCAGCTTCTGATTGATCACGGGGCCGATGTAAATGCAAAAAGCAGGACAGGTTTTTCTGCCCTGATATATGCAATTTATGTAAATGCCATAGAGAGTTTTAAAGTGCTTCAGAAAAACGGAGCTGATTTGAGCCTTTCGATTACACCCCGCATTATAGAGGAAAAGCATACATTCTTGGAAACTCTGAATTTTTATATCAGTACATTTTCTCTTGGTGGGAAAGGTGACATCAGTCTGATTTATAAAAAAAGCGGAATGAGCAAACAGAATTTTTCCAAAATCAGGAGCAAAACAGATCCTAATTATCGTCCCAAAAAAGAAACAGTGCTCCAGCTTATAGTCGGTTTACGGCTCACACTTAATCAGGCAGTCTCAATATCTCAAAAGTACCTAAAAATACTCAATGCAATTCTGCTTATAAATCTATTATAAGGTATTATAACGAACTTCTCAAGTTAATTTTATTGACTGTTATTGAGTTAGATTGAGTGTTATACAGTTTTTATCCAATCGTTTATCCAATCGAATATCCTTTTTATTTATTGAATACCCTTCCAAATCACTCGCTCCAGCAGTGCTGCGCACAGCTTCCGCTCCTTTAGTTCCCGTAGTTCTCCAAGCGTCGTTTTTCAGAAGGTAGCAAACACAGTATTCGCTCTTGTCTTCCGTGCCTGCCGTCTCCCAGTCATTGTTCAGTCAATTATTAAAATCCGCCTCGCTCCGTTATCTTCGCGAACTCCGCTCGGCCACACCCTCAAGAATGCAGTTAGTTTTTATAAGGCAGTCACGTAAGTCATTCGCTCATACAGCGTTTGCATTTACTTGTAAGCTCGCAAGTAGCACCGCAAAGAAGCAAAGCACGCTTTAATCCAAGTCCAGTAACAGCCAGTCGCTACACGCATCTGCTTCGCAGTAGCGTTTCGCTTTGTGTCTGTTTCTGGTTCCGCACGCGGGCAAAATATCGAGATGCAGGGAATACAGCCCTGCATCCGCATTATTTGGTTTTGAAAATACACGTTATCGAGGCGGTTGTAGTAAGCAATCTTTTTGTGAAAGCCGCCTAGTGCAGTTTGTTCGCGCGGAAGTTTTTCTGAAAGTGAATCTGTTTTCTCCGCGAGGTCGCAACTTAAAACGGCGGGCACGCAAAAGCGTTCCCCCTTTCCCCCCGCCGCGGGGCATCCCCCTTTTCCCCTTTCGTAAAAAATAAGGTATGGTATTGAACCGCTCTTGGGGGCAAGGGGGCACCCTTTTGCTCAACATTCCAGTTGTCCCGCCGTTTTTAAATGCTCAGTGCCACCTGCCAAAGGCGGCTTTTGGGAAATCGTCATGTGTGGGAAAAAGTATTGCCTCAATCGCACAGGGCTGCCGCAGGCGTCACCCCTGCGCTCAATCGGCAAGGCGGCAACGTCCTTGTTGCCGCCTATAGCAAGTTATTAGATAGAACTTTCCTTATTGGATAAAAAATGTGGAAAAATACAAATTATCTCATTATAATCCAATTATGAATATTTACGCAGACGAATCAGGCTCAATAAATAATAAAATTGGAAAACCTTTCATCATTGCCTTGGTTCATGTTCTTGATTTCAAAAAATTGAATACAACTTTCAGACGATTTATTTCCTCTAATATTGCAAAACTTCATGAATTGGATCAGGATTTTTATAACTCTAATGGCACACTTACAAAGAAAGGTGGGCTGATGTTTAAGGGTGGTAAATTTCACGAAATAAAGGGCTCTCAACTTAATCAGCAGATGAAAACTGATTTTGTAAATTATCTTGCAAAGAAAAAGTATTTTGAACTTTATTACATAAAAATCAATAATGATCTTCTTACAGACAAGATATGTGAAAATACTGCAAGAGCTTTTAATTATTCAATTAAGCTGGCACTTTCATTCTTTCTTGAACATACCCTTTTATCAGATGAAGATTGTCTTTTGCAATTAGATGAACGCAACGAAAAAACAGAGGCAAAGTTCTTTTTAGAAAACTATCTCAATACGGAATTTTGCTTAAATAACGTAACAGAGAAACATTATTCAGTAAAATATCTTGATTCTGCAGATAATCCTTTTATTCAGATTGCTGATGTATTGGCAAATCTTTATTATTCGGAATTGATTACAGGCTCATATACCGATACTATCAATGTATTAAAGAAGCAGGATATCTTAAAAGCAGTTTTTGAGTTTCCTCCAAGAGCTGCCAGAAAAAAGAAAAAAGTTTGACATCATTCCGGAATATGTATATACTTATAATGTCAACAGTAAGTCTTGGGGCAAAGTGCCGTGGTCTAGGTAAGCGTCATGTAAGGGCGTCACTCTCAAGCAATTGATATTTCAAGTCCTCCTTTTCAGGAGGATTTTTTTTTATATACGCCGGGGGGAGCGCGCGCGGCGGTCCAAAAATCAACGCAAAAAAGTTTTATCTGCTTAAAATAATATTTAAAGTACAGTTCGCAAGTTCAGAACTTTTCGTACACTTTTTCTATATATAAATTACATACTTTCTTATTATCTATATTTTTCTTTTTAAAGAAGTGAACTTAAGAAAAAATATAATATATATAGAAGAATCTATGCTACTCAATAGTATTCAAACAAACATAATAATACACAATAGAAAAGTACAGACACTTAAAAAATACTGCACTTTCACTGTATCAAAGAACACAATTGTGAACTCAAAAAGCTTTCTGCGCATTTGTTGAAATCAGGACATTATAAAATCTTGGCGGCAGGGAGTTCATTTTCTGTACTTAAGTACACATTGGGGGGAGGGGGGAGTAAAAAAATGTCCTTTCTTTTACTTTTCTGCCTGAATTTTGTCCCCAAACTGATAGTGAAAGCACACTTTTCATGAAGAATCCGCTAGAGGACGTGCTTTTTGTCATATTTTTATAATTTGAAACAATCAAACAAGCTGCTTATACCAGAATGTGCAGATGATTTTTTTGCAGCAGGCCTATTTTCGCTTTCGATTGTAATGCCTGAATACTTTGAAGTTTTGCCTCCGTCTAAAGCGTCAGCAATTCGCTCAAGAGCCCGGACTTTGCGGACTTCGAGGTCATCCATGTCCGTCTGGCTCAGGTGATTTCCGCCACCCCAAGGGCGCGGTGTATTTTGGATATCAATCATAGTCATTTCTCCTGGAGTCTACTTTTCAAAAATAATTTCTACACCTTTCAAATCTTTTTTACCGTCGCCTTTAATAGTTTTCCATTCTTTTTTTGTTCCCTGGTAGATGATTTTTTTTAGATTTGTACATCCATAGAAAGCCATATCTTCAATCTCCTTTACACTTCCAGGAATTGTGAATGTTGTTAATTGTTCACACTCATAGAATGCACCGGCACCAATCTCCTCAATACTTTCAGGAATTGTGATTGCTTCCAAATTTTTACACCTGCAGAAAGCACTAACACAAATCTTCTCTACACCTTCAGGAATTATGACTTTCTCTATTTTTTTACACTCTGCGAAAGCCTCATCGCCAATAATCTTTACCCCTTCTGGAATCGAGATTTCTGTCAATTGCGAATTTGTTCCGTAAAGAACTGTAAGTCCGTCATCTGTCATAGCACAGCCATTTTTAATTTTTAAAAGTTTACTTTCACAATTATTAATCGCGCAACCGGCAAAGGCAAAATCTCCAATCTCTTTAACACTTTCTGGAATTGTGACTGAAGTCAAATTTTCACATCTATTGAAAGCCAGAGCTCCTATTTTCTTTACACTGTTTGAAATTATCACGCTTTTTATGTCTTTTTTATCAAACGAAAAATCTTTTTCTAAGATTTCCGTAACGCCATCGTCTATTGTTAGAACGCCGTCTTTTAATGTGTACATATCTGAACTCCTTTTACAATAAAATAATTATATCACGGTTTTGCGAAGCGTGATTCAAAGACATCATAATTCTTGGTATCGTTTCTGCAGAAAACTGCGAATTCTACAGTTTCAAAGTTGTAGTTTTTGATTAAGCTCGCAAAAATGTCTGCAACAACTTCCGGCGGGTTTTTAAAGGCTCCGCATCCAAAAGCGCCCAGAATGAGAACTTCGACCTTTTCGTTTGCCGCTAGGTCTAAAATCCTTCTTATTCGTTCTGTCATAACCTGGCGATATTGATTCTTATCGTATTTGTCGTATAAAGCTGGTGCTGCGGAAACAATCACGTCTGTATTAAACCAGGAGGTCTCGTCCTTCAATTTTGGAATTGATTCATCGGTTTTAAAAACTGTTACTCCCGGAATATAAATCAGATCATGGCCACCCATGTCATCTATTTCGCCTTTGCCTTCTTCGAGAAAATGTTTTTCATAATAGTCTTTTCCTTGAACGTGCAAACAGGGGTACAAAGTTGAAATGCGGCACATAGACTCTTCCTGTGCACCAGCACTCCATGGAGCCCCTCCCATACTGTAATAATTCGCAAAATCAAGGCAGCAGATTTTTTTGCCTTTATAGGCCTCGGCCGCTTCAAAGGTTCTTTTTTTAGAAACAAGAACCTTCATTTCCGGATTTTTTTTGATCTCTCCTGCATTAAATGCCTCTGACTGATAAACCAAATATTCATTTTTAATGGAATTGTCTATAGATTTTTTTAATGAATCCATTTTCCCGCACAGTTCCATTGTATTATCCATTACGTTTTTGTTGATTTCTCTGTAATTTACAGTTCCTTTCATAGATTTCCTCCAATTTATTATGATTAGTTCATCATGCCTTCATATCTTACATAATTGTACACAATAGCTATTCCCAAGTTAAGGGAAAAGAGTGTCTTATATGTAAGATAGTCAGCAGGCCGTATTTGGCCTGCTTTTTAATTAATTAGCTGGCAAGCTGTTGAATATTTTGATTTTGACGAAGATGTTTTAGAGCATTTTGTTCGATTTGCTGCATACGAGAACGAGTTCTGCCTTTTATAGCCCCGATTTCTTCAAAGGTATGAGCTTTCTGGTTATTTAAGCCGTAATGTAAAATTAGGACTTCCTGTTCATTTGGCTTTAATGTATTAATAGCAGCCATAAGTTTTTCTTTTTTAATGTTATTTTCACACTCTTCATCAAGTGAAAGATTAGATGTATCTGCAAGATTTGCTACGAAAGAGTCCTGGTCACCATCAGAATTATAGGTGGCATCTAGTGAAAGTAAAGAGAGTTTTTTTCTGCGACTCCCTCCTGATTTTTGCATGAAGGAGTTGATGTAGTATTTACCGATGGTAAGAAGCCTGGTGCCCATTGTAAAATCATATTTCTCTATGGCTCTCATTAAGCCAAGAGAACCCGCTGTTATTAAATCACCTTCAATTTCTTGATTGTACCCCGGAAAAGATCTTGCACATTTGATGATAAAAGGAATGTTTGCGACAATAAGTTTATTGCGGGCAGCAAGATTTCCTGCTGCGGCAAGCTTAAGATACTCAAGTTCTTCT